>PEXZ01000036.1 GCA_002763345.1 Candidatus Micrarchaeota archaeon CG08_land_8_20_14_0_20_59_11 | reverse complement strand
GGGGGGGGAATTTAAATAAGGGTTCGCTAACGCTTTCATGGAAACATGGATGGCGGGGCTCTACTATCTTTACCTGATTGTCGGCTCCGTTTCCCTCGGATACCTTCTCCTGCGCCTGAATTATCCGGACGTGCGGCTGTTCTCGCAGCGGAAGAAATTTTCGTATTCGCTCGGCGTCGGCGCGGCGATTGTGGCGCTATCGCTTGCCGCGGACTTTGCGCTTGCGGGAACCGCGGGGATGGCGGGTTTTGCGGTTACTTTTGTTTTCATTTTTGTTCTGGCTGCGTTTCTCGCGGTGAAGGTCGCGGCGATGGCTGCGAAGCCGGAGTACGTCGTCGTCGGAATACCGCGCAGGAAAAGCCCGGTTGTGCAGAAACTGCTCATGATAAGGCGCGAGGTGGGAAGCGAGAAAGCGCCGGCAGCGCCGATGAAGGCGCAACCCGTTGTTGCGGCGGCGGTGCCTGCGTCCGCAGCTGCGACAACCGCGCAGGCAATTACTCCCGCTGTTGTTCCAACGGTTCCCTCGGCGTTCATTGAACGCCGGCGCTACGCGCTGGCTACCTCGCAGGCAGGAAGGGGTTTCGATTTCGGGAAAATAATGGGAAGCATCGCGGCGCCTTTCAGGGGGATGCTGGCGAAGAAGCCTGGCGCGTCTCCTACTGACGCATCCGGTGGGATGCATCCAGTAGGGGTGCCGAGCGCGCCGAGACGCGACGCCGCGAAAGCGGCGCAGGCGCAGCGCGAGACGGATTTCCAGCAGATGCTCGCGGACGTCGTGAAGGAAAAGCCCGGCGCACCCGCCTTCATCCCGACTGAAACCGCTTCGGGCAGGCGGCGCACGTACCTTGGCCGCGGCACAGCGCTGGCGGCGAAGCCGGCGAGCGATGAAGAGGAGATGCTGGCTACTGTTTACAAGCCGACGCCGGGACAGGCGAACCCCGAACCGCGCAAGCGCTGGTTCGCGGAAAGAGGGCAGCCGACTGCCGCGACGAGCGACACTGATTTGCAGTCGTTCGTGCAGGAACTGTATAGGAAGCAGCGGGAACGGAAAGCCGGGGGCGGAAAGCCGAAGGGAAGCGACGAATACGGACTTCTCGTGCAGGAGATTTACACCAAGACGTCCAAGGAGGAGGCGCCCGCTGCCAGGAAGGAAGCGAAGGCAGAAAAAAAGGGCGCCGCGCCTGCGGAGGAAAAGAAGGAGCTGACGATGGCGGACCTGTTCGGGGAGCCTGCAAAGAAAGCGCCCGAAATCGAGCCGAAGGAGGGCGACCTGTTCGGACAACTGCGTTCAATCGTCGGCGGTGCCGAAACGAAGAAGGAATCGGAAGCGCCCAAGGAGGACGTGCATTTAATGAGGGTGGAAGCGTCGAGGAGCGCGGGCTGCCCGACGTGCGGCTCGAAGAGTTCGCGTATCGTGTTCTGCCCGTACTGCGGCGCGGGGATGTGCGCGAACTGTTCGCCGATGATTGTGCCGCTGCCGGACGCTTTCGTCTATACGTGCCCGAAGTGCGGGGAGGAAGTAAGCGTGAAGAAGAGGGCGGAAACCGCCTCCTAGGCGCGCACCGTTTCGTTGGACTGCCACACGCATATCCTGAAGATGTAGCGGTTGGAGCTCTCGCCGCCGCCCAGGTAGTCGATTACGCGGAAGGGCGACGCGACTGAAAGAAGGTTCGCGCCTGCGTTCTTCACGAGTTCGCATCCGCTGTCCTGGACGAGCTGGTTGTTCTCGAACCTAGGCTTTGCGAGTTCCGCGAAAAGCACGGAATTCGTGATGCGCACGTCTGGCTGCTCAACGGCTTTTCCCGAAGGCGACTCGGGCGTCGGGAGGCGCTGGTCCAGAAATTCCGCGAAGTACTTGTATCCCGACAGGGCGAGCGGCTTCATCAGCTCCTTGAGCGTGCAGCGCAGCGCGGTTCTTCCGGGCGACATGGCGGAACCGAACTTGTCGTCGAGCGCGGGACCCTGCGGATGCGTCTGCGCAGGGTCGCCGATGTCGCGCTTCACCAAATCCGAAACGCTCACGGTTCCTGGATAGTCCTTGGTTATCGCGCAGTCGAGGGACGGGTAAAGCTCCGCTTCCGCGTCGCCAACCACCCTAATGCCGGAAACCTGCGATGCGTCGATGAAGTACACCGCCTTCATCACGCTCTGCATGTAGTTCAGCATGTACGCGGAGCGCATCACCTGGTCCTCCTGCTGCCCGTACGACGACACGAAGACGAATACGAACGTGCAACTAAGCGAAACCAGCAGCAGGAACATGATTCCGTCGAAGACGGCCGCCTGCGCCCTGCGCGCGTTCGTCATCGCCATACAATCACGTTTATCATCCCGAAACCTTCGGTCGGGGACTCCTCCTCGGGGCACGGAACCGCAACAGGGTAGTTGAGCACGACGGGGCTCCGCGCTGAAATCTCGGAACCGACGATTGCAGCATCGTCGAGATTTGAGCAGTAACCGTACGCCGCGCTCACGGCGTAGGGCGCGAGCGGGTCCGTGTCGAAGACGTAGCCGCCGCACTCGCGGTTGAGCGTGACGAGGAATTTCACGCGCGAATTCGTGCCGTACTTCTCGAGCTTGTCTTCGCAAATCGCTTTCAGGTCCGCCTTCGTCATCTGCCCGCGAGCGGTCACGAGATACGACAGCCCGAGCGACGCCTTGCGGATTTCAAGGTAGCTGTTCTTCTCCGCGACGAGCGACGCCGCATACGCCATCGTGCTGATGAAGAGCAGCACCCCCGCGACTATCGGAAAGATGCTTGGGATGTCGTCGCCGAGAGGACCGACGAATGCGCGACGCCGCGTTTTCATTCGATTTCCGCCTCGCACTGCGGCTCCGCCTGACTGCCAGTGCTCGCTGACTGCGTCCACCCGCAGCACGCCGCAATCGATTCGGTTTCAAGCGTGATGCACTCCGCGGGGTTGTTGAAGGTGCAGTCATCGAGATAGACGTGCTGCTCTGCAGGCCACCTTTTCGTCGAGCATTTTATGACAACGAGATAGTAGCTGCGCTGCTTCGCGCTCGACGGTTCGAGCGTCAGGCACGGGCCTTCAGGGGTGTCGTAGCGCCGCGGCCCCGAGAAATGCACGACGACGTCAGAATCGATGCCGATGCTGCCCGACGCCTTGCACGTGGGGCTGCGCGGGAGGACGTCGATGACGATGCTCCGCGCGTCGCCTACGGTGTGCTTCGTTATGTTCACGGTATAGAGCTCGAAATCCGAGCGCCCCACGGAAAGCGACGTCTCGAACGGGTAAACCTTGCGCTCGTCCTCAATCGGCGAGCTGAGCACCTGCACGAGCGCGCCGGAGACGGAACTCGTCACGCGACCCGCCTGCTCGTCGCATAACCCCGATTGTTCGCGGCTGCTCATGCCGAGGAGAATCAGCGCGAGCGCGCCGATGAAGAATATCATGGCGAACTTCGTGAGCATCCAGAGGGCGATTTGCGAACGCCCTGCTGGACGCTTGGCTGGCTGCATCCGCGGATGCAGCAAACAGGGGCATGCGTCGTCCAAGCGCGGCTCCTCCACCATAACCGAGGTAATCAAAGCGGATTAAAATAGCTGCGCCTAGGACTCGCTTTCGGCTGCGGCGGAACGGGCGCAGACGATGATTTCACCGGACTCGCTGCCCGTGCCGGTCGTTACCTCCTGAGAACCGGCGGTCACTGACTTGGTAAGCGTGATTCTGTACACCGTGCTGGTGCCGCTCTTGCCCATGGTGAGCCAGCGCGTCAGCGAAAGGGGGTCACCGCTCCATATTCCGCGCGGAACTCCCGATTTGCAGTCGTCCTCGTCCGGCGGGCACGGGTTGCTGCTGAGTTCGTCGCACGCATCGTCGCTCCGCAGGAAGATGTCCCCCGCGATGTTGACGCAGGAAACCGCGTCGGAAACAATCTTGTAGGCGCCGTCCTGATCCTTCGCTATGGGAACAATCTGCCAGCACCCGCCGTAATGCGCCTGGCACAGCTCGCACCATTCGGACTTCGAGTAATAGACGAAGCGCAAGCCGTCGATTGCCAGGTTGCCGCAGCGCGTCATTTCGAAGAGGACGGTGCGGGACGTCGGGGGCGAGGCGAACGCCACGTCGAGCATCGCGGCCTGCAGCTTGTCCGTCTCGGTGCGAAGTTTCGCGATGCACTTTCCCTCGTCGGTCCTGCTCATGACGCTGAAGGCGAGCGCGAGGCTCAGCGAGAGGACGATTACCGCCACGAAAAGCTCAATCGGCGCCTCCATCTGTCCGCGCTTTTTCATCGCATCACACTACGGAAACAGGGCGCTCTTCGCAATCGTCTGCGCGGTATCGAGGTTCGACGACGCGGACGCCTGCGCGCCCCTGAACATCGGCTTGACGAGCGTTATGAGCAGCACGAGCGCGATTGCGACGACTAGCACCAGATATATGGGCGCCCACTCGGAGGCGCGACGGCGCTTTCCCACGTGAAGGATAGGGGAGCCCGGCAATAAAACACCTACGCCAGGTTGCACGTCTCTTCCGCCTCGCTTGAGGCTTCGGTATCCTTCGCCGCTATGAAGATGTGATATTCCACGCCGTCCTCGGTACAGGCTGCTATGGCGCCCGTGATTTTCTTGTTGACGACGATGCTGTTCTCGGTGACTGTCAGGGGCGCGGATTTGTCGCCGCATATCGCATCGTCGTCGCAGAAGAAGTCGAGGTTGTTCTCCGCAACTGCGGATTCGCCTATGGCATTCTTGCGGTAGAACCGGTCAGCTGCGGTGAATTCCACCTTCCCGCGCACCTCAACTCCGTAGCCCCTCTGCGAAACCTTCTTCACGAGGTCGGGCAGCACCTCCTTCGCGTTCGCCCCGAAGGTGCCTATGCCGCCGAGGAAGCTGAGCAGTATGCCCAATATGGCAACTGCCACGATAACGGAAATGACCAGCATCATCGTCTCGAAAGCCTGTCCGCGCATCTTCATCACATCACCCTTGCAACCATTACATTCCGTTTATTTAAAAGCATGCTATGCCGCGCTTACCGCAACCGCTTCCGCCGCCGAACCCTCGACGACATTGGCAGCCGCTTCCGCCCCCATTACTTCCTTTCCCTCCAAAACCTTCAGAAATATCTCTCCGAAATACTCGTCCTGCCACGCCATCATGCGCTCCTCCTGCACGAGGTGCATCAAGGGCAAAATGCAGGATATGACGAACTCGGGAGTCCATTCGCCGATGAGCGACGAAAACAGAACGATGTCCTCCGAATCCTTCATCGCCGACGCCTTCTCGTAGAGCTCCTGCATGCGCTCGTTCATGCCCCTCGTCGGCACGTCAAGGTTGAACACCTGCGTTATCGGCGCGCGCGGGGTGCCCTTCCTGCCGGAGCGCATCACGTCGCCGACTGCGCGCACGAGTTCGTCCAGCGTCACGCGCCTCGAGCGCGGACGGTTCGCCTTCAGCATCAGTTCGGGCAAATCCTCGTCTATCTTCGGCTCGGCGTATTCCTCTGGCTCGGCAGCCACTTCCTCGAGACGCAGCGCGTCCGCCTTGTAGTGGAGCATGATTGCCGACGCAAGAATCACGTTCGCGGGCAGGCGCAAATCCAGCGCCTTAATCTGCCGCACACGCGACAAATAAACGTCCGCCACCTGCACGATATCCAAGTCCCACGGGTCCATGCGCTCGCTGGCAACTAGGTCTACGAGAAATTCGCGCCATGTCGGTTGGATTACTATTTCTAGGAGGTCCATTTGATTTCTGCCTTCCCGGTGGGTGAAAAAGGCACGAAGACGGGATATAAATCCCTTACGGGAGCACGCCGCCGTAGAACGTCACGTAATAGCCGCCCTCGCAACTCGCGACGTACCTGCCGAATGGAAGCCATGACACGCCGTAGTCGCAAAACAGCTCGCCAGTCTGCCTGTTCACGGTGCCGTCGATCCCGCCTTTTTCCGCCAGAATCCTGTCGTGAAGTGCCTTGTCGTCCATCCACGGCGCCCACGCAAGCAGAATGAGAAATAGGAAAACCAAAAATAGAATCGCGGCTTTTTTCATGCGACTCAGCGAGAGAGCAGTTTTTCCGCCTTGGGCATCGCTTTTTTCCTGCGCTCCCGGTGCGCCTTGAGCCAGGCGTTTATCTTCTCGACGCGGCGCGCCTTGCACTCGCCGCACATTATCTTGCCCGTCTCGCAGTCGCGCTTCACCTTCGCGAGCTCCGCGTCGTCGTCCTCGAAGTGGAACAGCATGAGCTCGTAGACGACGCACTTGCGCCACTCCCCGCCCAGACGTTTCTGCTCCTCGACAGTCGCACGCCCTCCGGTAAACGCCCGCACCAGCTTCTTCCTGACGAGTTCGGGGGAATCGTTGAGCGTGAGGATGCCCATCGGCTCGCGCTTGCTCATCTTCGTCTCGCCGTTCAGCGCCCTGAAAAACCTGTGATAGGTGGAGGAAGGGAGAACGTAGCCACACTTGGCGGCGACGTCCCTCGTAAAGCGGAGGTGGGGGTCCTGGTCTATCCCGACGGGAACGACGACATGCTTCTTGCCTCCGAACTCCCCGAGTTGCGGCTGGACGATGTCCCCAGCCTGCGTGAGCACCGCCAGATACAAGCCGAGGTTCTGGTGCCCGTAGAGCGCCTCGAGCGTGTTCAGAGTTGTGCGGCGCGCAAAAAGCTGCGCCAGGTTCAGGACGTTCAAGCATTCCGACTGTTTGTAAATAACCGCGTTCTTTTCATCGAGTCCCAATGCCAGCAAGTCCGCCACGTTGTCGACGGCGAGCGGCGCCGTCTCCTCGTACGCCATCCCGTTGTCCGCATACGCCTCGTTGTCGGCGACGCAATAGAACGCCTTCGCCTTGAATTTTTTCTGCAAAAATATGATTTCCTCGGCGGTCATCTTGCTTCCGAGGTGGAACCTGCTCGACGGCTTGATGCCCGACATCACGGCGACCTTCTCCTTTTTGTCCGCGCTTTTCACGAACGCGTCGAAGTCGCGGTGGGCGAAGACGATGCCTCTGCGGAAGTAGCGGCTCTCGGACAGGCGCTTGCGCAGCTCCTCGGGCACGTGCTGCAGCCCGAACTCCGTGAAAAGTTCCTCATAGTCCTTGATGAGTTCGTTACCCCAGGGATTTATCTCCATTTCAAAGCAGCCTCTTGAATTCGTCCATGTAAAGCTCGCGCGCCTCGCCTATATTCCCCATTGCCTCATTTTTTGTTTCTCCCTGCGAAACGCAGCCCGGAAGTTCTGGGATGTAGGCGGTATAACCGCCTTCGTCCTGCTTTTCGAGAACGACGTGGAATTTCATGCTACCTGCTTCCAAAAGTCTAGTGAGCGACAGAATAAAAACGTTGATGGGGGGCGGTTAATAAATCGCTTTTGATTCCTACCTGCGCGCATTCAGGTAGAGCGCGAGCGAGGCGAACCCTATTACCAGCACGAGCGCTAGCATGTAAAAGGACGACTCGCCTGCTGTGACGAGGGCTGTCTGGGGCATCGGCGTCGGCGAGGCGGGATTGCTGAATAAAGGCAGGACGGACGGCTCCGACGACGGCGAGGGTTTTCTTGTTGCAGCAGGCGTGCTTGCAGACGGTGTGGCGGTCGGGGCGGCATAGGTCGGCGCTGGCACAAAGCCGGGCGCGCCCGCAGTCGGAGTCGGCGGGGCATAATAGGTCGGCGTCGGCGCATAGTAACCGCCGACGTAACGCAGCGCAAGCACGTCCCAGTCTGAGGGCTGGTAACAACTTACGCCCACTGACGCGGGCGCGCCGTTCACCTCGAACCTCCAGTATTCGGCGGAGGAGGGCGGCGCCACGTTGTTTACCGCCGTGACGAAGCACGTCTGCGAAACACCGGCGCAGTAAAGCGGTCCGGTGGCTGCGTAATACGTGCACGAGATTGAGGCGACGCGCGAGAAGCAGTCAAGGGCGTTGAAGCATTCCGTCTGCGAATTGATGTCTGCTCGTCCTGCAACTGGCGGGAAATAAATGCGGGCATACACGCTGCGGGCTGAAGGCGACGGACTGGGCGATGGCGACGGACTTGGTGACTGAGATGGCGAGGGTGAAGGTGTAGGAGTTGGGCTGGGCGAGGGACTTGGCGAAGGGGACGGCGAAGGCGACGGGGATGGTGATGGGCTCGGCGACGGCGCGAAGCGGAGCGCGTATGCCGCAAAGCCCGTGTCCAGCGCGTTTGAGGCGTCGGACATGCGGGACTGGTCAGCGAATCCGCCGTCGGCGTGCTGAAGCGTCAGCAAAAAGGAAAGGGATGACGAAACGTAAGCGGTTTCGCCGTGCTCGTTGAACGCAAGTGCGGAAAGGGAAGCGGCATAAACGCTTCCGTTGTAATTCTGCGAAGAAGAAGCGTGCAGATAATTCAGCGCGTTCTGCACCCGCACCTCCGAAGACGCGACGCCCGCGGATTTCAGCGCGAGAAGCGCGAGCGCGGTTTCGCTGGCGGGATTTGGACCGAGCGAGTACAAGGAGTCGTGCGTCTTGGAAGCGGTGAGGTTGAAGGAACCGTCCGCGTTCTGCAGGGAGGAAAGGAAGGAGATTGCAGCAGACGAATTCTGCGCGGGCATTACTCCAAGCGAGGAAAGTCCCATCAGGGCGCAGGACGTGTCCACGCCGGAATCAACTGAACCGCCGACGCCCATGTCGTAATAGCCGCGGAATCCGCCAGATGACGAGTTCTGGAAAGGCAGGACGTTGTTCGCGATTGCCGTGCCGTTCGCCACGTGAGACGCCTTTGCGAGCGAATAAGCCATTATGCCGGGAATGTCCGCCTCGCCCCATGCGCCGTAGAACCAGCTTTCAGGATTTTCTGCGGAAGAAGAAAGCAAGGCAAGGGAAAGCGAGGCATTTGGGGAATTCCACGCACTTAGTGCCAAGGCTGCGGCGGCTGTTGCGTGCTCCTGGTACGCGCCGAAGGAACCGTTCGCGTCCTGGTGCGCTTCCAGCCAGAGGACCGCGGACTGCGCGTCGGCTGCTGCTAGCGCGGCGGACAAAACGATGAGAACGGCGATGATGCGCATAAGTTTAAATCCGCGGCGCGCGTGGTTTTTAATGATTTGGATGATTCATCCAATACGCAAGCGGTACGGGCCGAAGCCCTCGTTCCACGAAAGCGACGTCGCGCGCTTTCTTTGGCTGCTGCGCGGCGGGCGCAAGAGCAGGGGCGCGATTGCGCGCGAGCTGGGTATTGGCGAGGGCAGCGTCAGGACGATCATTGCCTTTTTGCTGAAGGCGCGCCTCATCGACGTCGGACGAAGGGGATGCGCGCTCATGAAAAAGGGAAAAGCGGAGATTTCCTCGCTTGGCGTGAAGGACGCGCACTCCGTCCCCGCCACGGAACTGTCCTACGGCAGGAGGGCGTTCGCAGTCGTGCTGAAAACGCGCGAACATGCGGGGCTGCTCTGGCGCGACGCCGCGGTAAAGGAAGGCGCGGAAGGCGCGACGACGCTGCGCGTGAAAAACGGGAAGCCAGCCGCGGGAATCCCGGGCTTCCGCATGCGCGCCGCCGACGCGGAAAAAATCAGGTCGGCGCTTGACGCAGGCGAGGGGGATGCGATTGTGCTCGGCTTCGGGAAGACACCGTTGGACGCGGAACGCGGCGCGTGGGCTGCGGCGCTGAGCCGCGCAAAACAACAATTATAAAACGCGGCTCCCGTAATATCTGACGCGCTCCGATCGTCTAGCTCGGTCAAGGACGCAGGACTCTCAGCACTTTTTCTTTTTCGGGGAAAAAGAAAACCTGCACTAAAAAGAAAAAGCCGAAGAAATCCTGCAACCCGGGTCCAAAAGAGGGACGTCGTCGGCTCGTGGAGCTCGCCTCCTCGTGCCCCTCTACCCCTCTGGAATTCCCGGTCGGAGCAGTTCCTTTTTTTAAGCTGCGTCGCGTTCGGTTATCGGTGATTGTTTGAAGGCTGCGCTTCTGCTGCTCGCCGCTTCCGTCCTGCTGTTCGGCTGCGTTACGCCGCCGAACCCCGTGCCTACTGCGACGCCATCGGCTGCGCCGACAAGCGCGCCTTCAGTCAATCCGTCGCCGTCCGCGGCGGAACTCGGCTGCATCGCATCGGGCGGAACTGTGACTACGGCGAACTGCTGCGAGAGCGCTGGCGACTTCCCGAATTCCTGCGCCATCGGCGCGTGCGGGTGCGCGCCCGAATACAGCCATCCCGTCAAGATATGCGGCTGTGGGGACAGATGCTTCAACGGCACGGCGTGCGTGACTTTCGAAGAAGGCGACAGGTGAGCGCGCCGAACTGCAAGGCGCACTTTTAAAAGGCGGGTTTCCATAATTCTTCCGTAAAGAAAAACAAAGCGAAATTGGACCGACCCTTCGAGGCGGACTGATTCGTGTTAGCATAAAAACAGGAAATTAAGAGGTGGGTTTTAGTGTATCCTCCTTCGCAGGCGGCATACGACAGAGCAATTACTGTGTTCTCGCCCGACGGCAGGCTGTTCCAGGTGGAATACGCGCGCGAGGCGGTCCGCACGGGCAGCACTAGCGTCGGCATCGTGTGCAAGGACGGGCTCGTCCTGCTCGCGCACAAGCGCATCACGTCGTCGCTCGCGGTGAGCATATCGCACGAGAAGATATACCTGGTAGACGAACACATCGCCGCCGCGTCTTCGGGCTTGGTTGCCGATGCGAGAAAGCTCGTGGACTTCGCACGCCTCGAGGCGCAGAAGCACCGCCTGACGTTCAACGAGGAGATGCCCATAGAGATAATCGCGAAGCACGTCGGCGACCACATGCAATTCTTCACGCAGTACGCGGGCGTGCGGCCTTACGGGGTTTCGCTGCTCATCGGCGGAGCGGACAAGGACGGCTCGCTGCATCTCTTCGAAACGGACCCGAGCGGCGCCCTGTTCGAGTACAAGGCGACTGCAATCGGCGCGGGAAAAAAAGCGGTTGAGGAGTTCTTCGAGAAGGAGTACAAGGACAACATCCCGACGCAGGACGGCATCAGGCTCGCGATAAGGGCGCTGCGCAAATCAATCAGCGAGAAACTCACGCCCGAACTGGTGGACGTCGCGGTCGTCAACAGGGGCAAGAAGTCGCGCGTCCTGAGCCGCGAGGAAATCGCGGGCTACCTCGAGAAGGGGTAAGCGAGTGTCTGGAATAGAAAATACTATCGTAGCGCGCCTCGAGAAGGCGGGGGAGCGATTCGAAATCCTCGTAGACCCGAAGCTCGGCTACGACTACAAGACCGGCAGCCGGAAGGACTTGACGAACGTGCTCGTCGTAGAGGAGGTTTTCAAGGACGCCCAGCGCGGCGAGCGCCAGACAGGCGGCGCCGTGAAGAAGTTCTTCGGAACGAACGACATCAACGAGGTGGCGAAGCGTATTTTCGCCGAAGGCGAACTGCAACTCACGACGGACCAGAGGCGCAAGCTCCTCGAGGAGAAGCGCGTGAAAATCGTTGCGCTCATCGCTGCGAACGTGGTTGACCCGCGCACGAAGGCGCCGCACCCTCCGCAGCGCATCGAGAAGGCGATGGAGGAGGCGCGCGTACACATCGACGCGTTCAAGAGCGCCGAGGCGCAGGTGCCGGGCGTCATCGAGGAGATTCGCGAGATCATACCGATAAGCACCGAAAAGGCGAAGGTGGCGGTGAAGGTTCCCGCGGAACATGCGGGACGCGCCTACGGTTTGCTGAAGGAATACGGAATGACGAAGGACGAGTGGGCAAACGACGGCTCGCTCCTGTGCGTCTGCGAATTCCCGGCTGGAATGAGCGGCGAGTTCTTCGACCGCCTGAACAGGGCGACTGCAGGGCAGGCGCAGACGAAGTCATTGAATTGATTGGGGAATGAGACAAATGGAAAATGAAAAGAGGACGATAGTCGTCCCCGGTGAAAAGGTTTTCAACGACCAGAGGCGCGTCGACGGCGGATACGCCGACGCGGCGGGGACGTTCGCCACGACCATGGCGATGGTGCACGAGGACAGGCTCGTGCCGTTGAAGGGGTACTACCTCCCGAAGCCCGGCGATTTCGTCGTGGGCATCGTGAAGGAGGAGACGTTCAACGGCTACGAGATAGAGCTGAACTCGCCGTACGACGGGAGGCTGAGCACGCGTGAAACGCGCGAGCGCTTCCTGGTGGGCGACGTGATTTCCGCGAAGGTTGCGGACGTCAACGAGATTCACGAGCCGATAATCGCGGAGCCCCGCAAGCTGGGGGGCGGCGAGGTGCTGGATGTGGAGTCCGTCAAGGTGCCGCGCATCATCGGCAGGAACGCGAGCATGGTGGAGACGATAAAGCAGCACACGAAGAGCGAACTCTTCGTCGGCAAGAACGGGCGCGTCTACGTCAAGGGCGGCAACACCGCGCTCGCGATAAGGGCGATTCTGAAGATTTGCAAGGAGGCGCACACGGGCGGGCTCACCGACCGCATCGTCGCGCTCCTCGAGGGAAGGGAGTGATTGCATGGCAGTAAGCGAAGAAAAACAGATGATAGTGAACGGAAAGCGCCTCGACGGCAGGGGTTTCAACGATTTGCGCCCCATATCCATCAAGGCGGGCGTGCTCAAGAGGGCGAACGGCTCCGCGCTTATTGAATGGGGACGCAACAAGGTGCTCGCGGGCATCTTTGGTCCGAGAGAGGTCGTGCCGAGGCACATGACGAACCCGAAGCGCGCAATCATACAGGCGCGCTACATCATGGCTCCTTTTTCAGGGCAGGAGGAGCACGGACGCAGCGGGCCGAACAGGAGGAGCATGGAAATCAGCAAGGTGGCGAAGCACGTGTTCGAGAACGTCGTAATGACGAACATGTTCCCGAAGACCATGATTAACGTCGACATGGAAGTGCTGCAGAGCGACGGCGGAACCCGAGTTGCCGCGATTACTGCGGCGAGCGTCGCGCTTGCGGACGCGGGAATCCCGATGAAGGACCTCGTCTGCGGAGTGAGCACCGGCCGCATAAACGGGCAGCTCGTCGTGGACCTGGACAAAACCGAGGACAACTACGGCGAGAGCGATATGCCGCTCATCCTTTCGCCCCGCACCGGCGAGGTGCTGCTGCACCAGATTGACGGCAAGCTCACGAAGGAGGAAATCGCGCAGGCGATGGATATGTCCTTCGAAGCGTCCAAAAAAATACACGAACTGCAGGTTGCGGCGCTGAAGGGGCGCTACGAGCGCGTGCTCGCCGAAACCGAGAACGGCAACAACGGAGGCGGAAACTGATGATACTCGACGAAGTCAAGGAGGCGTACGTGCGCGACTTGCTCGCGAAGGGCAGCCGCGCCGACGGAAGGCAACTGCTCCAGTACAGGAAGGTGAAGGTGACGAAGGGCGCGTACCCGAACGCGGAGGGGAGCGCGCTCGCGGAAATCGGCGACACGAAGGTGGCAGCGGGCGTGAAGTTCGACGCCGCCATCCCCTTTCCGGACCGCCCGCAGGAGGGCGTGTTCATGGTGAACTCCGAGTTCCCGATTCTCGCGCACCCGGCGTTCGAACCCGGTCCGCCGAACGAGAACAGCATCGAACTCGCGCGCGTCGTCGACAGGGGGATACGCAGCGCCGAGGTAATCGATTTGAAGTCCTTGGTCCTCGAGGAGGGGAAAGTGCTCGGAATTTTCGTGGACTTGTACGTGCTGGACCACTCTGGCAACCTGATTGATTGCGCCGCGCTTGCCGCGATGGCTGCGCTCGCCGACGCCAAGGTGCCGAAGTACGACGCGGAGACGAAGAAGCTCCTGCGCGACCAGCCCGTCGGAGCGTTACCGATAGCGCACAAAATCGTGACGTGCTCGTTCGAGAAGATAGGCAGCAAGATTCTCGCGGACGGAACCGACGAGGAGGAAATCGCGAGCGACGGGCGCTACACAATCGCCACCGCGGACTCGAAAACAATCTGCGCGACGCAGAAGAGCGGCGCAGCCGGGTTCACGCGGCAGGAAATCGTGAAAATGATGGACATCGCCTTGGAGAAGGGCGAGGAACTCAGGAAGCTGATATGAGGTTGATGCGCCTACTGAAATGACGGCGCATCGTACAAAAGGTGATATGCACTATGGGAACGTCGCGTTACGGAGTGAAAATCCGCAAGCAGGAGACGGCGGTGCTCAAGGAGAAGAACAAGCGCCATCCCTGCCCGCGTTGCGGAAAGCCGAGCGTGAAGCGCGAAGGGCACGCGCGCTGGGTGTGCCGCTCGTGCGGGCGCGAGTTCGCGGGCGGAGCCTACTCCCCGCAAACGGAGACGGGCGTCGCCGCAAGAAAGGCGCTGAGCGGGAAAAAGGAATGAGGGAGTTCTTCCTCTTCGGTTTTTCTGGAGAGAAGCGCGAGCTTGAGCAGCCGAAGCAGGAGCAGCTGCTCCGCGAGGTGGCGTTTGCCCGCGAAAGCGCGCTCGGCGTCATGTTTTATTACGC
>PEXZ01000050.1:3391-3968 GCA_002763345.1 Candidatus Micrarchaeota archaeon CG08_land_8_20_14_0_20_59_11 | reverse complement strand
GAGAAGTACCTCGAGACGCTTACGTTCATGCGCGAGGGGTTCGAGGAAACCGAACTGATTCAGAAGATGAAGGCGTACCTGATGCAGCTCGGCAGCATCCCCGCCGACCGGGGCATGTACCACTCCTTCTTCGAGGTGGCGATAAAGCCGTCGTTCATCGGTTCGCGCATATTCTTCACCTCCACCGAAAAGCTGGAACTCATCGACCAGTACGAGGTGCTCGGCAGCAAGGTTTACATCTACAAGCATCCCGACAAGGTTGAGTATCTTTATTTCATCAACCCGCCCGAGTACGCGCTTTCTCCCGAGAAATACTTCCTTCTCGAAAAAACGAAGGAAGTCGTCGCCGCGCACCGTCCCGATACGGTTGAATTCATGGACATGGGGCAGGCGCGCAAATACTTCCACAAGGTTTACGTCGCAACCATCGCCGACTTGGCGCTGAAGAACGACATCGATTTGAGCGTCGAGGAGAAGCACGAATTGGCGACGATTGTTTCGAGATACACCATCGGCTACGGCATCCTCGAACTTCTCCTGTCGGACAGGCAGCTCACCGACGTCTTCATCGATTCCC
>PEXZ01000050.1:0-3214 GCA_002763345.1 Candidatus Micrarchaeota archaeon CG08_land_8_20_14_0_20_59_11 | reverse complement strand
GAATCTGCGTCATCGGCAAGCCGCTCGCGCTCGACGGCACCGCGCTCGTGTTCCGACTCCACAAGGAAACGCCGTGGACGCTCGCGCAGTTCGTGGACAACCGCATGTTCCCCTCGCTTGCCGCGGGTTTGTTCTCGTTCTTCGTCGACGCGCAGGCGAGCACGCTGATTGTCGGTTCTCGTGGAAGCGGAAAGACGTCCTTCCTGCAGGCGATGATGCAGGAAATCCCGCAGAACATCCGCATACTGGTGCAGGAGGACACGCAGGAGATTCCCGTGCCCATGCTGAAGAAGCTCGGCTTCAACATCCAGCGCCTCAAAACCCGCCCGCCGCTCGGAGGAATCAGCGAAACCGAGGTGAGCGCCGAGGACGCGCTGCGCACGGCTCTCCGCCTCGGGGATTCGGTGCTCATAGTGGGCGAGGTGCGTTCGCTCGAGGCGAGGGCGCTGTACGAGGCGATGCGCATCGGCGCGGTCGGCAACGTAGTCATGGGCACGATTCACGGCGAGTCCGCCTACGGCATCTGGGACCGAGTCGTCAACGATTTGGGCGTGCCGACGACGTCGTTCAAGGCAACCGATTTCGCGATTGTCTCCGCGCCAATCCGCTTCAAGGGCTCGCTCAAGAGGCAGCGCCGCGTCACCGAGGTTACGGAAGTAGGGAAGGAATGGACGGTGGACCCGGGCAAGGAGAACGGCTTCATGCAGTGGATGCTGTTTGATGCGAACAAGGATTCGCTTGATTTGGCGGAGGACATGCTGAAAAAAAGCCCGTGGCTGAAGAAGGTGCAGCGCAACCGCGGGCTCGGCTTCGAGCAGATTTGGGCGGAAATCGTCGCCCGCGGCGCGGAAAAGCAGTTCCTTGTTGACACGAAGCGCGCCCTCAACCTTCCGGTGCTTCTGGAAGCGGAGAACACGGTTCGCGCGCACACGAAGTACATCGTGATGCAGGAGAAGCAGCGCGAGGAAATAGGCAGCGTGGACCACAAGCTTCTGCTCGAGGACTGGAAGAGGTGGGTGGCGGAGACGCTCGTCAAGGACATAATCCGCGAGCAGCAGTCGAGGCAGAAAAGCAGCGTTTAAATAATAGCGTATAAAAAGCGCGATGACGAATTTATTTGCACGGACTCGTAGCTTAGCCTGGTAGAGCGCCTGACTGATAATCAGGAGGTCGGGAGTTCGAATCTCCCCGGGTCCACTGAGCCTCTTGGGGGCAACCCCTGCTGGACGCATCCCGCGGGATGCGTCGTCCAAGGCGCGTTCCCCGAAACCCTCGGATTCTTCCCCCTTCCTTCTTCGCGGTTTTTCTTTTAGCGAAAGAAAAATCGGTTGCAAATATTCAGCCTAGAATCATTTCCACGTTTACGGACGCGGGCATCTTGATGCGCATGATTTCGCGCAGCACCCTGTCGTCCGCCTTCACCTCGATGAGGCGCTTGTGGATGCGAAGCTCCCACTTTTCGTACGTGTCGGAGCCGTCCCCGCACGGCGTCCTTCGCGTCGAGATGCGGAGCTTTTTCGTGGGAAACGGAATCGGCCCGCGCATGGATACCCCCGCCTTGGTGGCGATGCCGCGGATCTGCTGGCATACCTCGTCAAGAGCCTTGCAGTCCTGACTTTCGAGTTTGATGCGCGCCGTATTCATGCGTCTTTCCCCGTTATCAAAAAATCATAAAAAACAAACGGTTACGCCTTCTTCGGCGTAACCTTCAGCACGACTCCCGCCGCGACGGTTTGCCCCATGTCGCGCATCGCAAAACGCCCGAGCGCAGGGTACTCCGAGTACGTTTCGACGACGCACGGCCTCGTCGGCTTTACCCTCACTATTGCGACGTCGCCAGTCTTTATGAAGTCGGGGTTCTTCTGCGCCGTTGCGCCAGTTTTCGGGTCCTTCTTTTCGAGTATTTCGACGATGGTGCACGCGAGCTGCGCGGTGTGCAGGTGGAAGACGGGCGTGTAGTTCTTGCCGATTGCGGTGGGGTGGTTTAGGACGACTATCTGGGCTGTGAACTCCTCCGCGACCGTCGGCGGATTGTTCGGGTAGCCGACGACGCTTCCGCGCCTTATCGCCTTCTTGTCCACTCCCTTGAGGGCGAAGCCGACGTTGTCGCCGGGAATCGCCTGCTGAAGCGACTGGTGGTGCATCTCGATGCTCTTCACCTCGCCCGTGAGGTTCTCAGGCATTATTATTATGGTGGTGTTCGGCTTCAGGATTCCCGCCTCGACCCGTCCGACCGGCACAGTTCCCTGCCCCGTGATGGTGAACACTTCCTGGATGGGCAGCCTGAGCGGCTTGTCGGTCGGCTTCTTCGGCTCGACGAGCATGTCGAACGCCTCAAGCACAGTCGGCCCGGCGTACCACGGCGTCTTTTCGCTCTTCTTCGTGATGTTCGCGCCCTCGTACGCCGACGTGGGGATGAACGGTATCTTGTCGACGGCGTATCCCATCGGCTTGATTTTCGCAATCAGCGCCTGCTTCGTATCCTCGTACTTGACGCGGTCGTAATTCACCGCATCCATCTTGTTGATGGCGACTATGAACTGACTTACGCCGAGCACCTTCAGGAGGAACGCGTGCTCGACGGTTTGCGCCTGCACGCCCTCCTTCGCGCTGCAGACGAGCACGGCAGCGTCCGCCTGCGACGCACCGGTAATCATGTTCTTGACGAAGTCCTTGTGTCCGGGCGCGTCGATTATCGTAAAGTAGTATTTCTGCGTGCGGAAGTCCCTGTGCGCGATGTCGATGGTGACGCCGCGTTCCCTCTCCTCCTTGAGCTGGTCCATGGCGAACGCGAACTCGAACGTCGGCTTTCCCACCTTCGCCGCCTCCTCCTTCAGCTTGCGCAAATCGTTTTCCGAAAGCGCCCCGGTTTCGTAGAGGATGCGCCCGACTAGCGTGGACTTTCCGTGGTCCACGTGCCCCGTGAATATCAGGTTCAGGTGCGGTTTCTCAGCCATTTTCCATCACTCCCTTGTTCGCTGCATTCTTCGGAATGCAGCCAGTTCCTTCTTTGTTTTTTAACTACGCCCTTCGCAGCCGACAACAAAACATAGCCATGATGAGCCTTTCGACTATCCCCGGCTGCGTTCATTATTAACGCACGAGTTGTTTAAAAAACCTTTGCCCACAAAGGTTTGCTCCCAACGTTTCAAAATCGGCTTGTTTTGGGAGCAGTGGAACGAATCTATGAGCAAGTTTAAAAGAGGCGTAAAAC
>PEXZ01000084.1 GCA_002763345.1 Candidatus Micrarchaeota archaeon CG08_land_8_20_14_0_20_59_11 | reverse complement strand
TGGCTCCGCCAAAGAAAACCGCGTTCGAAAGGAAGGGGGATGAATCCGAGGGTTTCGGGGCACTTCTTTGCTTCACTCCTCGCTTGCCACGTTCGTCGCTCGCAAAGACCTGCACTAGAAAACGCAACCGAGGAGGGGGGTCGTATCCGAGGGTTACGGGGGGAACGCGCCCTGAACGACGCATCCCGCAGGATGCGTCCAGCAGGGGTTCCCCCCAGCGAGGCTCAACCCATCATGGAGCCCAGCGCGCTCTTGAGGACGCTGAAGGCGAGCCAGAACACCCCGAGGGCGGCCAGCATGAAGCCGGGGGCGTACTTCAATCCCCGCGTGGCTTTGCCGAAGCGGATGATTCCGAGAATCAGGCCTGCGAAGAACGTCGTGACGAGGATGCAAGAAACGGAGAACCAGTAGACGTCCTGCGCGCTGATGCCCGACGAGGAAGCGCCCATTCCGGACATTCCAGGGAGCCCGGAGACGCCGGCGCGCTGGGCAGCGGCGCCCGACAGCCCGCCGCCTGTGTCGGCAATGCGATTGCGCAGGACGTTCTCATTCATCTCGGCGTAGTACGAGGAGACGCTGAAAAGCAGGGGCGCCGCGAATACGGCGGCGAAGACGATGAATATCGTGTACATGAGCGTGGACGTGGCGATTTCCTTGTGAAGCGAGTACTGCGAACGGATGTCCTCCGCCACCTCGTCGAGGACGCGGGCCATCTCTCCGCCCTGGGATATGCCCTCGACGATGAGCTTCACCGCGCGCTCCAGTATGACGGAGCGCACGCGCCGCGTCATGCACAGCAGGGTGTCCTGAATCTGCGTGCCGCCGAACGTGTCGGCTGAAACGCGCTTGATTTCGTCCTGGAGCGGCCCGAACTCCGGGCGTGCTGCACTCCATATGGCGTTCTCGATGGTCATGCCCGCGCGTATGTTCGCGGAAATAATCTGGAGCGCGTCGGGCAGAATCTGCTCTATCTTGCGGGCGCGCGAATCCGCGGTCATGACGAGCAGGAGGTAGAACGCGGCGGAGGAGACGCACAGGACGCCGAGGGGGATGAGCAGGTGAAAGAGCGGATTGTCCGTCACGAAGGGCGTTATGAAGAACGACAGGAGCGCGACGCAGAAGGAGAAGAACACGCCGAAGCCCATGTAGGTGCGCGGCGACAACTGCTCGAACCCCCCCTGCACCATCAGCTCGCTCACCTCGTGCACCGCCTTCGCGGGGAAGAGGGACGAAATCTGCTGGTAGAAGCGGCTGAACATCTAAACCATGGGCCTCCTGCTTGCGACGAAGTTCATGAAGAACAGCTGGAACCCGACGAGCATCAAGACGATGGCGGGCAGCACGACGGACGGAATCGAGACGCTCATGAACGACGAGATGACTATGAGCATGGTGACGCCGAGGCTCGGGACGATTACCGCAGCCATCATGTAAATCATCGTCCAAGGCGAGAGCTCCTGCCCGTACTTGCGAATCTGGTCGATGCGCTCGTGCGTGAGCTCACCGAGGAGCTGTTCGAGGACGCTCGCCACGTCCGAGCCCACCTTCAGCGCGTTGGAAATCTGCCACAGGATTTTGCGGAACTGGGGCGAGGGGTTCGCGACAGTCGCCTCGGAAAGCGCGTCGAGCTCCGGCACGCCGCTGTTCATCTTCTTCACGATTTTGCGGAACTCCTTCGACACCTCGCCGTAATCGACCGAGACGCTCGCCATCGAATTGAACAGCGGGACCCCCGACTTCACCTCGATGAGCAGCTGGCGGGTGGCAGGAATCAGCTGGTTCTCGAGCTCGCGCATGCGCTTGGTGACGATGATTTGCGGGTAGTAGATGATTGTGACGAACGACGCGAGCGCAACCATGAACGCGGCGACTATTGCCGCTATCATCAGGTTGACGTCGAACATGAAGCCGACGAGCAGGATGAAGAACGCGGCGCCGAGCATGTTGAACGCCGCTACGACGAAGGCGATGGCCGTGTACTCGCGGGGCTGCAGGTTGATTTCCGCCTGCGTCAGGGTTTCGTGGAGCCCGGGAAAGAACGCGGAGAGGAACTCGCCGATGTTCTTCAGGGTTTTCGAAAAGCTGACTACCACCTTGGGCGGAAGGATGCTGAACGGAATTACGAGCATCGTTTCACTCCAACAGCTCGTCGAGGCTCTTCTTCTTTTCAACAGTCGAAAGGACGCGCTCGGGGTCGCGGTAGTACCAGCCGACTATCTTGCCCACCTCGTTGACGTTGTTTATCCCCTTGGAGCGCACGTATTCGAGGACGGAGCGCTTGTCCTTCAGGTCCGCGTTTATCTCCTTCGACGTCATGCCGGTGTGCAGCGACAAATCCTCGATAAGCCGGTGGGCGTGCTCTACGGGCAGTATCTTGTCCGAGCGCGGTTCCCACTTGTATATGACGTTCATGGAAACGGAAGACTCCTTCGGCACGACCTCCGCCACCTCGAAGGTGCGGCGCACGCCGGTTCGGCGCTGGCGGTACTGCACAACTATCATCTGCAGCGCGCCGAGCATGCTCTCGGGAAGTTGAATCGGCGGGCTTATCAGCCTCTGGCGCACCTGCGCGGCGGTGTCCGCGTGGACCGTCGCGTAGACGGCGTGTCCGGTGTGCATCGCCTCGAACAGCACCTCCGCCTCGTGCTGCCGCCGCACCTCGCCCATGACGATGCGGTCGGGGCGCATGCGCAGCGAATTCACGATTAAGTCGAGCATCGTCACCTCGCCCTTGCCTTCGGGATTTGGCTGGCGGGTTACCATCGGCGTCCAGTGCAGGAACTCTGGCAGCTGCAGTTCGCGCGTGTCCTCGATGCTTATCAGCCGCTGGTTCGGCGGAGTGAACGCGAGAATCGAATTGAGGAACGACGTCTTTCCGGAAGCGGTGCCGCCCGAGACGAGGATGTTCATCTCGTACTGGACGCCGAGCCACACCAGGGCGGCAATCTCGGAGTTGATGGTGTTGTTCTCCATGAGGCGTATTATCGTCCACGGGTCCTTCGCGAACTTCCGTATGGTGATGCTGTTGCCCTTCGTGGAGATGGGAAACAGCGTGGAATTCACGCGGTGTCCCGAGAGCAGGTGCGCGTCCATCAGCGGATTCAGGTTCGTAATCTGCTTGCCGATGCGCCTGCCGATTATCGCGGCGTAGTTGTGAATCTGCTCCTCCGTCGGTATCACGATGTTCGTCTTGAGCCAGCCGTATTTCTTGTGATACACCCACACGGGTTCGCTCGCGGAATTGACGACGATTTCCTCGAGATTTTCGTCGGAGAGCAGGAACTCGATTTCGCCCAAGCCGACCATGTCCTGCACGAGCCTGCCGACGATGACGTTCTCCTCCTCCTTGCTCAGCCCGCTCAGCTCCTGCTGGACGAGCGCGTGGGCGCGCGTGATGAGGCGTTGCTTGATGTTTTCGGCTTCCCGCGGGTCGAGGATTTCCGAAATCTTGATTTGGATGCTCTCGATGATTTTTTCCTTGAGGTAGTTCAGCGCGACGCTCGTGGCGTCCTTGATTTTCGTGTGGCGCAGTTCGTAGTGGTTGACGTAGTCCTTGTCCTCCTCAATGATGGCTATCTCTGCGGGCACGCTCTCGTTCACGACGGTGTAGGACTCCAGCGTCTTCATCTGCGCTTTTTCGCCTTCTTCTTGGCGGGCGGCTTGTGCTCCGCCTTCACGGCTTTTTTGAGCACGAGCACCTGCTCCTTCGTCGCCTGCTCCTTCCTTCCGAACAGCGCGTCGAGCAAGGACGGCTTCTTCTGCTCCATCAGGATGAATCCCTTCTTCTCCGGTTTCGTGAGCTTTTCTTCAGCCAACATTTTCCTGCCAGGCGGGAGGACGGCCGGTTGCGCCGCCTGCGGCTGCTGCTCGGGTTTTCCGCCCAGTGAAAGCGTGAATGTTTTTTTCTGCTGCGGGACGGGCTTCTTCATCTCAATTTCCCTGCCCGCAATTATGTCGAGCGCCTGCGGCGAGAACAGCCTGTTGAGGAACGAAATCATCCTCTTGAAC
>PEXZ01000063.1:3117-3479 GCA_002763345.1 Candidatus Micrarchaeota archaeon CG08_land_8_20_14_0_20_59_11 | reverse complement strand
CGGTGGGGCAGGGGGAGGCGCAGCCGCCACAAAATCGCCATCGGCCGCGCGCACATAATGGCCTAGCCCACCGCGTTGCGCCCGGATCGCCGTCGCCATGCCCGCCTCATAGCTGGCCGTCCGCACGTCGCCATGCTCGCTCACCACGCCGGCCCGCCGCAACAGCCCCATGCCGATGTCCCACTCGCGGCGCTTCATGCGCTGCATCGCTGCCTGGCGGGTGATCGCCAGGCCCTGGAAATGATCCTGCAACAAGCGCTCAGCCGCTGCCAACTCGGTGTAGCGAGTCGCCTGCGCGCCCTCGGCGTGAAGACGCGTGATCTCGGCATCGCGTGCCTGGATCTCCGCGACAAGCTGGGCCC
>PEXZ01000063.1:2161-2523 GCA_002763345.1 Candidatus Micrarchaeota archaeon CG08_land_8_20_14_0_20_59_11 | reverse complement strand
GTATTCCGGTTTAGGTTCCACAATAGCCTCTTGCAAATATCACCCATCAGACCCGCTGATCTCTGAACAGGCCGCAAGCCGACCAATGCGCGCGCCACTCCGTGACGCTGCCGCCTGTCTGTCGGGTACGGCTGCACTTGGCCCAGCGCGTGCTTTGGTGATAGCGGATGAAGTACATGCAGTCGCCGCATCGCCTGTCTACCTTGACACCGTAGGCCAGGTGCATCTCGGAGATCGCCCGCGACAGAGGAGCACCGGCCGCCTCTGGCATCTCGAACAAGGCTTCTTGCATCATGCCCCCTCCGTCAGTGCAGGCTGCGGACTGCCCCCACCCAATGCCTGCGTCAGCTCGCGCACGGCCG
>PEXZ01000063.1:1203-1724 GCA_002763345.1 Candidatus Micrarchaeota archaeon CG08_land_8_20_14_0_20_59_11 | reverse complement strand
GTGCAAAGCACGACCCATACGCGTCGGATCTCGTCATGTGACGCCATGTGTTTCCTCTGCCTCGACCAACGCCACTGCCGCCAGGCCCGGGGACAAACGGATGCCAGGTGGACTTATGCCAGTGCCGGCATAACGCTCCAACATGCCGGCCACGTTGCCCGGCTTCCAGCCATGCATCAGCCATTCTCGCACAATGCATCGCCAACGCTCCTTGTCGCTCACTGCGGCCGCGATCGCGGCCCGCTGCTCGGTGTTCGGCGTCAGGCGGGCCAACTCGTGATACGCGATCACCGCCGGATGATCCAAAAGCGGGTCACGCGGCAACTTTGCCGCCCTTTTCGGGGACGCGTTGGCCGATTTGCCAACGCCAATTCGCGCAGGAGGGTCAGGGGCAGAGGGCGGCGACGCCTCGCGCGCGCGCAAGTTACTCGCATCTTGCTCTCTTTCGCTCCCGCTCTCGTTCTCGTTCTCGTTCTCGTTCTCGTTCTCGCTCTCGCTCTCGGGGGCGGATGTCTGCGGAT
>PEXZ01000063.1:607-1167 GCA_002763345.1 Candidatus Micrarchaeota archaeon CG08_land_8_20_14_0_20_59_11 | reverse complement strand
ACATGACAACATGTGTCAGCGGATGCTTGCGGCAGCAATTCTTGCGCACTATCTGTCTGTACGGCGGGCGCAGATGTCGGCTGTTGCGCGCCCACTGTGGCATCAGGCTGCGGTGACTGTGCCTGGGGCGCGTGAGTGAATGAAGTGGGTGAAACGGACGGGGTGGGCGGGATAGGCTGGGCAGATGGGGCCGACGGGGCGGGATACTTTGACTTCTCGGCCCGCGGCGTGCGCTGGTACTCGATGAAGGTCGGCAGCACCAGGTATGGCCGTCCAGCCACGCGATAGATCATCACGGCGTCCACCGCCGCCAGCTCATCGAGCCAGGCGACTACGTTCGCCTCGCTGACAGTGTCCAGCAGCAGCGGAAAGCATGCCGCGCGGATGATCGCCGGCCGGCCGTCGAAGCGCCCGTAATCATCCACCGATACGATCAGCCGGTAGAACAGGCGCTCGGCCTCAGCCGAGAGCTGCGCCAGCGTCTCCGACGTGCGAATAGATTCCTTCAAATATCGATTAGGCATGAATCTCTATCCGACCTATCCACTGATTACGGCGGC
>PEXZ01000063.1:0-578 GCA_002763345.1 Candidatus Micrarchaeota archaeon CG08_land_8_20_14_0_20_59_11 | reverse complement strand
AGTCTTCGCATCCTGTAAGAGCGCCACCTTACACCCATTCGCTCATCGGGTGAAATGCTGCTATAGGTGTTGTCTGGAGCACTCTCACCCGGTTCACATCCGCCCGCCCCGCCGCCTACGCTGCCAATACGCTATGTGTGGCCTACAATTCGCAGCGAGCGAAGCAGGCTACCCGGTCTATGCGGGTTCCTGGATGGGCGCCTCGGCCAAGCCCAACTCGGCCAGGATCACCTTCAACTCATCTACCGCCTGTCCCGCCGGTAGCCATACCTGCGTGCCGTTTTCCAGCGTCTGTTTCTTGGCGTTGATCCAGCCGATCAGCGCCGCGCACTGCCCGGCGCTCAACTCGTCAGCGTTTGTGACGCTGAACAACCATTCGCGCACTGCATGGCGCTTCTCCTTGTCACGGATCAGGATGCCTAAAGAGCCGTTCGCCTTTTTGAATGTGATGGCGTCGGATTTGGTGCCGTTGCCGGCCTGCTGCGCCTGCTGCTGGAGACGCGCCCGGATACGCTTGGCGGAGCCGTGTAGCTCGTCCCAACCGTTACCTGCCGTAGCGTGTCCATTGCCCTTGCCGT
>PEXZ01000005.1:24672-24925 GCA_002763345.1 Candidatus Micrarchaeota archaeon CG08_land_8_20_14_0_20_59_11 | reverse complement strand
CGCTGATGAGCCTGAAATTAACCTCGCGCTCCTCGTCTGATGCGAGCGTCTCTATGGAGGTGCGCGCCGCGTATCCGGGCGACGTCGCGGTAACCTCGACGGGTCTGCGCGCCTTGACGGTCAGCGTGCATGTCCCGCCCGCTGCGCTGGAACAGGATGAAACCGTCTCGTTGTTGTAAACCGCCCTGAACGAGGCGGCTATTGACTGGTTGCTGACGATGTCCGCTGCGGACGCGATTATCTTCGCCTCGTT
>PEXZ01000005.1:20767-24431 GCA_002763345.1 Candidatus Micrarchaeota archaeon CG08_land_8_20_14_0_20_59_11 | reverse complement strand
GTAAGGCCGGTGCTTGTGTCCGGAGTCGCGATTGTGAGTTGCACGTAAACGGACTCGCCCGCGATGAACGGGGACGAGAATCCCGTGAAATAGCCCGCCTTCGTCGCGCGCGCGTAGTACGAACCCGACGCGAGTTCGATGGAAACGCTTCCGGAGGAATCCGTCAGCGCGGTGGTTATCATCGAGCTTCCGCCGGGAACGAATATCTGCATCGTCGCTCCGCCGAGCGGCAGCCCGCTTGCCGCGTCCTTGACCGTTATGGACGTGCCGCTCGACGTGCCCGCTCCCGCCTTCGTAAGGAACGCTGGCGGAAGCGTGTTGCTTCCCGAAACGAGCGTAATCGGCGACGACGAGCCGTCATAAGGCACGTAGCCGTCCGCCTGTATGTTAACGTAAACGCCGGTGTCCGCCTCGAGCCCTTCGGCGACTCCCGTGCCGCCCGCAATCGCGATTGTCGTGAGTTCGACGCCGGTGTCGGCGTCGTAAACCGTCGCGGTGCCGCTTATCAAAACGCTGTTGTCCTTCGCGTCGCGCGCAAGGACGACGAGCTTCGCGTTCAGCGTCTCCTCGTCGGGCGCCGCCGTCCATTCTTCCTCCTCCTCGGGAATTTCGAGCACCCCCCCTTCCGGCGCCTCCGCGCTCGTCATCGTGACCGTAAGCGAATTGTCGTCCGCCACGCGCAGCCGCCTCTCGACGACTTCGTACCCGTCCTTCGTGATTTTAATAGTGAGCGTCTTTTCGGGCGCCAAGCCCGCGAACTCCACGTACCCGTCCACGCCCGTGACGTTCGTCGCCAGCAGGACGTCGTCGGCGTATATTTCAACAGTGGCGCCCTCGAGCGACGCCTCCTCGCCGCCCATCACCCGTATGCGGAGGTTTCCGGACGGCTGCGCGGCGAACATGAACCAGTAGGCGCCTCCGAATATCGCGAGCAGGAGCAGCATGAATATGGGGAACGAGGGAATGCCGCGGCTCTCTATGGGGGCGACGAAGAACCGCTCAAGCGGGATATGCACCTTCGTCTCCATGAATTCCATGAAGCCGTAGTATCTGTCCTCGACGGACATGTAAAAGTTCTTCAGAGCAGTTCCCAAACCCATCCCATCGCCCCCGTTTGCACTATTATAAACGAGTCCCCCCGGCTTATAAAAATGTTCGTTTCGGTTTTTTTCCGATTGATTTATTAATCGGGGGGCAGTAACGCGCTCATGGAAGACGGGGAATTCCGCCTGTTCGGGTTCGGGAAGGAGGTATGGCTCGCGCTGGTGCTCGGAATCGTGCTCGGATTGCTCGCCGCGCCCGCGATTTCGCCGTTATTCTCCGGAAAACAGCAGAAGGGTGACGTGATTCAGAAGATTGCCCACCTGACGTCGGGCGCCTCGGAATCCGAATTGACGCTTTCCGTCACGCTTGAGAACGTGCGCGAATCCAAGACGCGCTTCCGAATCGTGCTCACCGCGCCCTCGTCGCTCGTGAAGATAGACCCGACGAACGTCACCAGCGACCCGATGGCGCCCAGCGAGACGCGCGAATACTACTTTACAGTCACGGCGCCGCGCGCGGCGTCGGGCGCGTACAAGCTCATAATAAACGCGCTTTCAGTTGAGAACGGCGTGGAGCAGCCCGCGCAGACCGAGGAGGCGTGGTTCAGGAAGGAGGGCGTCCGCCTGAAGTGGCCCGAGGATTCCGGGCAGGCGCAGTCGCAATAGGCGGCTTCTTCTTTTTGCGTGAAACGACGAAAAGGTAGTACGCGGCGCCGAGCAGCGTTTCCAGCCCCAGTATTGCGAGCAGCGGCTGCGTCCAGTCGACTGTCGGAGGTTTTACCGTCTTCCGCGTGCCCGGCGCCTTGAAGTCCGCTGCAGAAACCTGCTTCCTGATTATGTAGGAAACCGTGACGGCCTTGCCCGCCCCGAGCGTGCCGACTTCCCACGTGAGCGTCCTATTATCAGTCGATGTCGGCGGGGTGTCCGTGAATTGGACGTCGGCGAGCGTCACGTTCTCGGGCAGCGTCTCCACTATCTCCATATCATCCATCGCTTCCTTGCCCTTGTTGAACAGCGTGATGCGCACGAGCGTCCAGCGCGAGCCGTCGGGGTTTTCGTAGACGAGAATCTCGCGGAGCGTCTGGAGCAGCTGCTGCGCGCTCTCGTCGCAGAGCAGGACGTTTTCCTCCTCAGCGGCCGGCGTCGGGCTCGGCTCCTCGGTCGGTTCGGCTGTGGCTGTCGGAGACGGCGATGGCGATGGCTGCCCGCCAATCGGAGGACCTTCTTCCTTCTCGGCAGGCGGCTTCGGCACCGGCTCCTCCCATCCGCCGCCCCCGCCGCCTGCGCAGGACAGCACTATGGTCTGAGCCGCCTTATAGCTCGCGTAGAGCGCGTTTGTCCCGTAGGTGCTGCAACCCGTTTTGTAAATGCGCATCGTGTGCGGATTGTAGTCCGTTGTTGAATTCGTCTTTATGTTGTACAGGATGAACTGCGGCGCTGCTCCGTTTGTCGTAGTCACGTTCGGCAGCACCGAGGAGTAATTGGAATAGTCGTGGATGCCGCCGTCGAAGTAGACGGTCGTCACGTTCACGAGCGCGCCTGTGGAGAGCGACTGCGAGGTTGGCGTCCTCTCGTAAACCGTCAGCAGCAGGCTCCACGCCTTCAGCGTCTTGCCGAGAGTGTTGTTCGCGACCGCCGAGTCATTTAGCGAGGAAACGTTGGAGTCCACATACACGACTCCGTAGCCGGTGTTGTTGCCCAGCGTGTTGTTGTCGTATATCGTCGCGTTGACGTCGTAAAGCAGGACGCCGTCGCCGTAGTTGCAGGACGCGTTGTTGCTGTTGAAATGCAGCCCCGTCGCGTTCGAGACGTTCATGCCCGCGTTCGTGTTGTTCCACGCGCTGTTGTTCAGGTACGTCGTGTTCTGCCATCCGTCCGTCCTGATTCCGTTCCTGCCGTTGAACGAGGCGTTGTTGAAAGCGACGCTGCCGTTCGCGTACGCGATGACGCCGTCCGCCGAGGGGTAGAAATGCAGCCCGTCCGCGCCGTTGTATGAGACGTTGTTGTACGAGACGTTCCCGTTCGACGACGCGCTTTCGTATATCCCGTAGCGCGTGTTGTTCGACGCGTTGTTGTTGAACAGCGTGACGTTGTCCGAGTCCGTGACGCCGATTCCGTCCTGCGTGTTGAAGAACGCGACGTTGCCGCTGAGCGACGCGTTCGTCGAGGACAGTGCGACGCGCAACCCCGCGGAATCCGCGTCGGAGCCCGCGGTGTAGGACGCGTTGTTGCCCACGAGAACCGCGTCTACGACGGTGCTCAGGTATATTCCCTGCCTGCCGTTGTACGACGCGTTGTTGTACGAGATGTTCGCCGTTCCCGCGGTTTGCGCGTACAGCCCGATTGCGTTGCGCAGGAGGTTGTTGTACGCGACGGTGGCGTTGTTCGAGCCCGCGACGTATATCCCGGCGTACGAGCCGTCGTCGTTGTATCTCGCGTCGTTGTAGGACGCGTTCAGCCAGTCGCTCGCGTCCGCGTATATGCCGTTGTTCGAGTTGTTGGATGCGGTCGAGAGCGAAACGTTCGCGTACGACGCGTTGACGAGGCGGATTCCGTCCTTCGAGTTGCCGAGCGCCGTCCCGTTCATAACGGTCGAATTCGCGCTGTCCTGCACCAGGAAG
>PEXZ01000005.1:0-20757 GCA_002763345.1 Candidatus Micrarchaeota archaeon CG08_land_8_20_14_0_20_59_11 | reverse complement strand
AGTAGGAGGCGTTGTTGTAGGACGCGTTCGCGTAGGTCGCGCCGCTCAGGAGGATGCCGTAGCTGTCTATCCCCGCAGTTATGTTGTTTCCGGCTACTGTGGCGTTGCCCGACAAGAGGACGTATACGCCGTAGGACGCCGAAGCCGAATTCCCGATGCGGTTGTCCGTTACCGTCGCGTTGTCGGAGGCGTTCAGCATCACCGCGTAGTCGGTCGAATAGAGGAAAACGCTTCCCGACAGGATGCCGCTGCCGCTGTAATTCGCGTGGAATGCGCGGGCGTTGTAGGACGCGTTGTTGCCGAGCGCGCTGAGGTTGTCGCAGTAGCCCGCATGAATGGCGTAGTAGGCGGAATCCGTGTGGTTGTTCACGGTGTTGTAGGAAACGTTCGCGAGGGTGACGTTCGCGAACGATATGCCGTTCTGCGCGTTGCCCGAGACGAGGTTGTAGACCGCCGCGGAATTGTTTACGTAGTAGTTGTTTCCCGACGAAAGCAGTATCCCGCTTTGCCCGTTCCCGATTACGGTGTTGTTCAGCAGGAGCGTGTTGTTGGAAACCTGCGTCCCTATGAGGATTGCGTCAGTCCCGTCGTATATGCCGTTCAGGGAGTTGTAGGAGACGTTGTTGTAGGAGCAGTTCGTGTCGTTTGACGCGAGAAGATGTGCACCGTTCTGCGTGTTGTAAGAGGCGTTGTTGTCCGTTAGGGTGTTGTTGTCCGCGTAACCTATATACGCGCCGTTCTGGGTGTTGTTCGTCATCGCATTTCCGTAAACCGCGTTGCTGTGCGAGACGCCGAGGCGCAGTCCGTCCAGCGAGTTGTAGGAAAGGTTGTTGTTTGCGAAGGTGTTGTTGGAGGAGGAGTTGTAGACGTAAGCGCCGTACCCGTAGCCGCTGACGTTGTTATCCGCGACGTAGGAAACGTTCGCCGCGTTGAGATGCATGCCGTCCCCCCCGCCGCCGTTGGTTATGCTGTTTTCCGAAACGTTCGTGTAGTTCGCGCCGACGACGTAGACGCCGCCGTAGCCGTGGTGCACCACGTTTCCTGTAAAGTTCGCCCAACTCGCGTTTATCCAGATTCCCGCCTCCGTGTACGGGAACGAGGCGGAATAGCCGACGTTGCTGAACTCGCTGTTGCGAACTACTGCGCTCGCGCTTCCGTAAACCCTGAAAACGACGGAGCCGCCCGCGTAACTGACGTTCGTCTCGTCGTTCGTTGTCGCGGGATTGCCGTCCAGGTCGGTTATGAGCAGCGCCCCCTTGCCTATGTCGAACTCGTGCGGCGGGCTGGGACTCACCGTGCTGACGAATCTGAAGGTGACGTTGGCGAGCGTGAGATTCGAGCCGCTCAGCATCGTAACGTTGCCGTTCAGAAGCGCTATCGTCTGGTCTCTGCATTCAGTCGGCTGGTCAGTAGCGATGCTCCAGGCCCCGCTCGCGGGATGGTCGCAGAAGTAAAGGATAATCGTCACGACCTTGTTGTTGGAGTCTATGCTTACGTTCGTGCCGTTGTAATCGTATCCCGCCTTTGAGGCGTTGAAGTAGTGCGGCGTGTAATTCGTAGTTGTCGGCACCGCCACGTCGTTCCCCGCGAACAGCGCCTCGGTGATGTTGAGGGGCGGCATCCAGCCCGTTGAGTTCGTCGTTATTTTCCCCGTGCCGACGCTGCTTCCAAACGCGTCGGTTATCTCTATAGTCGCCGCGCCCAATCCTGTTCCGTTGGAAAACGTCACGTTCGCGTTCGTCAGCCACGCAAGCGTGAGATTGCACGTGTCGCTCTGCCCTCCCCCGCACGCCCCCCATCCGATGCTGCTCTTGTTGAACGTCACATTGACAAACGACGTGGAACTGCCATAGTCCTTGGAATAGGTGTCGTTGTAGGAAGCGCCGTATGCGCCTTCAAGCGTCAGGTCGCTGAACCTGTTGTTCCAGGAACCGCCCCCCACGTAGAGCGCGCCCTCGGCGTTGTTCCGCGAATCAGTGGCGCTTATTATCGAGTTGTTGGTCCCGTCGAAATAGACGCCGTATTTGGCGTTGTAGGAAACGTTGTTGCCCGCGAGCGTGGCGTTGCTCTCGGAGACAAGCGTCATTCCCGCGAGGCTGCCCGTGTTGTTGAACACGGTGTTCTGCTGGTAGCAGTTGTCCGCCTCACCCAGCCACGAGTATATCCCCGCGTTCTCGTTGTACGAGACGTTGTTGTAGGAAACGTTGTTCCCGTTCGCGCCGTTGTACAGTTCGATGCCGTAGTAGTTGTCCCATACCGTATTGCCGTAAATCGTGTTGTTCGTCGCGCTTCCCTGCAGTTTTATGCCCGCGCGTCCGGTTGCCTCGCCGCATGTCGTCTGCGCGTTTTCGGCAACGGTATTGCCCGTGACGTTGTTGGACGCGGATTCCAGAAGGTAGATGCCGTTCCCGCCATTCCCGCGCACGGTGTTGCCCTGCACGTTTGCGTAACCGTCGCTCTCGTTCACGTATATGCCGTTCTGTGCGCAGTAGGACGCGTTGTTGTACGAAAAGTTGCTCGGCGTCGTTCCCACCGCCCCGCCCCCGCTCATGGCGTCGACGAACAGCCCGTGCACCGAAGCGTTCGAAAAGTTGTTGAACGCGACGAGGTTTCCGCTCGCACTTCCGGTCATGTACGCGCCGTATGCCGCGTAGGACATGTTGTTGTTCGTGAGGTTGCTGTTCGTCGCCCTCGTTAGGTAGGCGCCGTATCCCGCGCCGATGAGCTTGTTGAACGACGCGCCGACGTTGGTGCTGTTTTCGGCGTACAGCGCCGCGGACGAAACCGAGGTTATGTTCGTCAGCGTCACGTTCGTGTAGTTCCCGTACACGAGATAGAGCCCGTATTCGGACTGCGTTATCGTCGAGTTCGTTATGTTCGCGTACTGCGACTCAACGACCAGCCCGTTCGTCGTGTAGTCCGCGCCCTCCGCGTAGCCCACGCCGCTTACGTGGCTGTTCGACATCGTGAAAACCCCGCCGTTGACGTAGAATTTCAGGCGGTTCGCGAAATTTCCGGTGGTGATGTTGCTGGCGTCGGCGGTGGTTTCCGCCTTGCCGTCGATGTCCGTGACGTTCAGGTAGTTATTGGCGCCCACCGATATCGAGTACGAACCGTTCGCGGGCACCGGCGGCGTCGTGAAGTTCAGCGTCGTGTTTATCAGGTCGAGCCGATGGTCTCCCACCGCGCCCCCGAACGCCAGGCTGCCGCCGACGTTAATCGTATGGTTCGTGCAGGTCGTGTTGGAGGAGACGGTCCAGCCGTCAGTGCCGCTGTAACCGCATTCGGTATACGTGCCGTTGAACTCCGTATTGAACGCCTGGCTGCGGTAGAACAGTTTGTCAGTAGCCGCATCGTTGTTGACGGGGGCGCTCGTCTTTTCCACGTAAGGCGTCATCACCACGTATTCGCCCGCATTTACTGTGAAGGAACTGAACGCGCACGTCTTCTGCAAAGCAGGACTGGCAGAAGTTATCGTCGGGGCGTTGATGTAGCAATCAACTGACGTGCGAGCAGTTCCGTTGGCGTAATAAATCGTGATGTTCGCCCACACCTTGTGAGTCTGGAAAGGCAGGGAATAGGAGGTATTGGCATAAACAATAAACGCTGCACTTGTATAGGTCGTTGAGAACGAGTGCCACAGTTCGGGCGATGTCCAAGAGCCGAGCGAATAATTGTTGTTGGTCGTTGTAGCAACGCTTGCTTCGAGCGTCGGGCCGACCGCCGGGTTCACGGTCCTGTTGAGAACGGAACTTTCCTTGAGATAGAGGTTTTCCGTGTAAGCAGCCGCAAAGTGGACACACAATACAATAACCACTAGGGCTGCCAGCCCGAATTTCCCCATACGAAAAGAGAACTGCGACGTGCTTAAAAAACCCCTTGTGCGCCTAAGCCTTCGCGCCCGTGCTTTCAATCAGCGCGCCGATTGCCAAAAAGACGACTGCCCACGCGAACAGTTTCAGCGTGTCGTACAGAATCTGCCCGAACTCGGGCTTCCCGTACGCCTTTCTTATCGTCGCTTGGCTGATGATTCCGCCGGCAAGCGCGGCGGTCGAATAGGCGAGCAGTTCGAAGATGCCGTGCGGCAGGATGCCGAGCACGCCCATGCCCACGTCCGTTATCGCGGCGTCGGCGGTGTGCAGGATGTTCGCCTTCGCGATGCCGCCCAGAAACGCGCCTATCACTGATGCGTTCCACACCAGCACGAATATCGCTCCCGCGCCGTACAGCAGCGAGAACGCGACGATTATCACGCCCACCTGCAGGTTGTGCAGGAATATCGTCTCGAAGGCGAGCTCGTTAATCTGCTCCTGGACCGCGAAGCCCTGGAAGCTCGCGCGGATTGCCTTCAGTTCGTTCACCTGCGACGAGAATATCGTCTCCGTCTGCTCGGGCGAAAGCACGGCGTACCAGCACGTGAACGCGGCGCACAATCCCAGGAAATACGCCACCATCACGACGAGCACGGAGAAGTGCCTCGCGAGCGTGCGGCTTCCTGCGAAGCGGGCGCGCGCCTCGACGTTGGACTCCTCGTATTCGAACAGCTTCAATATCAGCGGGATGGACGGAATCGCCACGAGCATGATGAGCAGAAGCCCGTTCGCCTCGTTCGCGAGCAGGAGCGAGCCGGCCACGCCTATGGAGACGAACACCGCCGCAAGCAGAGCAATCTTGTGCGGGTTCCTGCACGCGTCCGCAGGCTCCACGATGGCTTCGAGTACCAACCCATCAATCCCTATTTTAAGAATGCCGTCATATTAATACGCATTATGATTTCAAAAAAAATTTGCCCGCGTTGCGGCAAGGAGGACGACGGTTCGTTTGCAAGCGCCTTCTGCCCGTCGTGCGAACCCGTGACGCACAAGAGGCTGCCCGAAAGCGTCGTGAAGTGCCCGAAATGCGGGCGCTTCTTCGTGCGCGGCGTCTGGACGAGGTGCGACGCGCTCGGCGCGCTGAACGGCATGTTCCAGCCGCGCGGCTACACCGCGAAGAACGTAATCATCGTGAAGCGGGCGAAGAAGACGATTCTGCAGGCCGAGCTGGAGCCCAAGCGCTTCATCGACGTGCTGCTCGAACTGAAGCAGTGCCAGGAATGCTCCCTGCGCTCCGGCGGCTACCACGAGGCGGTGATACAGGTGCGCGGCGAAAACGCGGAGCGTGTCCGCGAAGTCGTCGAGCGCCTGATTCACAGAATCGGCGCAATCACGTTCATCGCGAAGGTGGAGGAGAAAAAGGAAGGCATCGACATCCAGGTCGGAAGGAAGCGGGCAGCTCTCGAGGCGGTTAACTGGATGCACCTGGAGCGCACGCAGTCCAACAAGCTCATCGGCATGCACCAGGGAAAAAGACTGATGCGCACGACGATTTGCGTCAGAGTGTAATGGGTGGTGATAGGATGACGGATGTTCCGACGTCGGAAGCGTACAAGCTTTTCTATCCGAGGCAGAGCACGCTCGTCACGTCATTTGATTCGCGAAAGAACAGGCCCAACGTGATGGTGGTGGACTGGGCTGCTCCCCTTTCCTTCGAGCCACCGCTGGTCGGCGTTTCCGTCGGAAAAACGCGCTATTCGCATTCCTGCATCTCGGACTGCAGGTGCTTCGTCGTCGCTTTTCCGACACCCGAGATGTCCGACACGATACTGAAAATCGGCTCCACGTCCGGCAGGGACACCGACAAGTTCAGGGACTTCAGCATAACCGCGGTTGCGGGAAAAACAAAGGCGCCGCTTGTGAGGGAGTGTTTCGCGAACGTGGAGTGCGAACTCGCCGCATCGCACGACGTCGGCGACCACACGCTTTTCGTAGGCAGGGTCGTTGCGGCATCGGCGAAATCGCAGGACAGGGCGCTGCTTAACGTCGGCGGCAGGAAGTTCAAGACCCTTGCGCTGAAGTAATACGCGGGGGAAATCAGGAGAACCGCTGAACTGAAGGGGACGGAGCCCCCTGCGGTTTCGGCAGGAAGTTCAAGACCCTTGCGCTGAAGTAATATTATTTAAAGCACGCCGCGCTCGGTATTTCATGGACTGGAAGGTTCCGCACGCGGCTTTCGTGATATGCCTCCTTGCAGTCGAACTCTTCGCGCCTTACGCTTTCGCAGCAGACGCCCCGCAGACGCCCGCATCCGAAACGGAAACGCCTGCAGCAGAAACAGCCGCAAAGGAAACGCCTGAAACAACCCAGCCCATTACTCCCGTTTCCGGCACATCCTCCTGCGAAATCAACACAATCAGCGAGGAGGACAGGCAGCGCTGGCGCGATGCCACCACGAACTTCCGGGCGGACGAAATCAACGACATGCCGCTCGACGAGGCGCTGGCGAACACGAATCCCGGCACGTTCGGCAACCCGATGTACGCGCAGCCCTCTGCCGCGGGAACCGCGGGCGAAACAATTCTTGTCACGAATCTCGCGATGCTGGTTGGCGAGCCTCCTGTCGACACCGTCAAGAACCTCGGCATGTCCTCGCAGCTCGTTGACGGCAAGGTGCCTGCTGATTTGCGCGTGCCTGTTGCGATGGCTTCCACCTACGCCGAGAAGCAGGGCAAGGGTAATGAGTTCATGGAAGGGCTCAAGAAGTTCGGCCTGATTCCGTCCTCCGCCTCCGTGGCAGGCACGCCCACCCCCGCGCCGTATTCCGGAATGAAAATCCGCATCCCCGAAACCGGGCAGGAAATCGCCTTCTCGCAGCTGGCGCAGCTCGAGCAGCTCAACCCCGACTCCTGCATGCTCGACGAGCGCATTCAGGGACGCGTCACCTACCTCGCGCTTCTTGACCACGACCTCACGTACGGCAGCGAGCGCTCGACATCGGCGCGCACGGGCACGTTCGAGAACGCGGCAACCGGCGACAAGTACGTGGGCGACACGGGCGGCGACGACGCGACCAACCAGCACTTCACCGCGTCCTCCGGGAACATCCTGCTCTCGCTCGGCAAGGACGGCTCCAACATCCTCATACCCTCGTTCTACGAGGACTGGCTGGCTTACGTCGCGTGGTGGAACAACGTCGATATGTGGGCATCAGCCATCATAGGCGCAGCGTCGAAGAAATTCGCGGAACGCTCCGGCTTTAAGGCCGAGACCTTCCAGCGCAACCTTGTCGGGAGCGACATGGAGCGCCAGGCGATGTTCCGTTCCCAAGGCGAAATGGCGAAAGCAGTACAGGCTGCCGGCGCGGACTTGGCGGGGTACCTTTCCAAGGTTGATGACCCCCAGTTGCGAGCCACGTACTCCTCGCTTGCAGGCAGGATGGACAGATGGGACGCGATTCTCAAGGGACTGGAAACGCCCAGCGCCGCGGAGATAAAGGCTATGGAAAACATTCCGGGACGCGACTTCGGGAATTTTTTCACCGGAGCCAAGAGCGAATTGCAGGGCGGCGTAATGTCCAAGGAAACGATGCAGACGCTCGGCGTCGCCAACGCCGAGATGGTGCCGACGGAGGGGCTGGCGGTTCCGTCCACGGTCAAGAACAATTTTGAGATGCATTTGAAGGACAACGACCTCGCGGCGCGCGTCGACAGTCAGAACGTCAAGGCGGAGATACAGGATCTCGAGTTGCGCAAGGCATTGCAGGAGGACGTCACGAAGGTTGCGGCGAACAGGGTCCGCAACAGCCTGATAATCGGCGCGGCGTGGCTCGGGCCAGCCCGCCTCGCCTTCTCCGTCAACAGCCGCACGCTGTTGTCCTTCGGCAACGACGCCAAAGACCGCCATCTCACGCTCGTCATCAACAAGGCGGACGTCGCGGACAAGTTCCGCAAGGCGACGAAGGGCATGGGAATAGGCACCGTGCTTGAGAAGGTGGGGCTGTTAAGCGGCGCAACCACCCCGCCGAAGGCGTATCAGGCAGGCAGGGAATTCATCCTCAACAACCCGGCGACGAACGGAGGCGAACCGAAGAACTCCAAGACGTCGCTTTCGACGGACGGAAACCAGTGGAACATTTTCACCGACTGGAAGGGGCGTTCGGTGGCGACGCACTTCGAGGACTTGCGCGGGTTCGGCGACAGGGACGAATTCACGAGCATGCCGATGCTGACGAACAATCTTGAGGGGCAGCCGATAATAAACCGCAAGGAGGAGGCGAAGACCTATTCGTACATAACCTCCTTCGCCCTGCCCTTCATCCTGTTCCGTTCGCTCAGCGTGGACTTCGGCACGATATTCTCCATCCCGCCGACGGTGCTGATGCTGGAATACACGCTGAACATAGACCCGAACCAGTTCGAGAAGGACGTGTGCACGAAGGACAAGCTTGCCGAGTACAAGCGCCTGTACGCGGGCGCGACAGTCGGCGGATGGGTGACGTCGTATCTGCCTGCGGTTAGGATTCTAGGCGCCTACGGGCGCTCCACTGGTCCCCTTGCTAAATGGTTTTCCACCAAGCCGCTCCTGAGCGGCGTCGGCTCAACAACAATAGCGTGGGGTCCGTTGCTGCAGACAATAGCCTCGGCAAATCCTGGCTTCTGGCTGCAGTGGATGTGGGGCGAGCAGGGTATGCGCTACGTCGCGTCGTGCAAGGACTCGCAGTACAAGATACTCGCTTTCCAGAAACTCTCGAAGTACCAGAAGACGAAGAGCACGGACGCCGCGTCGCAGCTGCAGCCCTTGACGGACGCGCTGAGCCAGCTCAAGCTGGGCGCTGCTGTCGAGGGCGCCTACGGCAAGGAGAGCGTCACCTACGACCTGCCCAAGATGACGGAAGTCCTGAACGTCAAGGCGGTGGTGGACAACCAGGTGGGCGTCGTCTTCCCCGCGGAGGTGTATTACGCGCACATCGAGAAGAGCGCCTTCTCCGTTAAAGGCGGGCTCTTCAACATGCTCGAAGGGAAGGGCTGCAAGTTCTCCGAGAACCTGCAGGGCAAGGACGGTATGGCGAACCTCGGAGCGGACGGAATCACGTTCTACAACAAGGACGGCTCGATTGCGCTCGCCTTGCGCGATTACTGGTGGAAGCTGCGTTCCCTCGCAAGAATGCGCGCCCAGGACGACGCGCGCACGATTGTGCCGAACAAGATAATCTCCACGTCGCTCGCGGGCTGCGGCGATTCCGAGTTCCTTTCCGTCAACGCGTACGGCGAGCCGTCGCTCACGGGCACGTGCAGCGCAGCCGAATGCCTGCGCAGTTCAATCGAGGAGGTTACGGGGCGCAGCGTCGAGAGCGACCTGACGCCCTTTATCGGTAGCATCTCCTATGTTGACACGGACCAGGGAACCGCGACCATAAGCGGCAGCAGCATACGCTTCTTTCAAACCGCGCCGAAGAACGAGGAGCGCATGCCCGGCGAGGAAGTCGCCGCGCCTTCAGTTGACGAACTGGCGACGCTGCACCAGTCCGAGCTCGTTGCGGCGCGGCTGTCCGTGCTCGGAAACGGCAAGGTGCGCGTTTCCGGCGCTTCCGGCTCCGAGGACATAGGGACGCTCGTAACCGTGTTCGGCTCGCGCGGGAAAATCGAGCACCGCGGAGGGCAGTTGCTCGTCTTCATTTACGTGCTGGCGGATTTGCCCGCGAGCAACCTGAAGTCCGTTTCAGCGCGCGCAACAAGCGACGGCGCAATTAAAATCGACGCGCAGGCGAAGGCAGGCGCGGAGAAAAGCGGCGAACAGCTGAAGGCGGGGCTCGATAAGATACAGGGCGACGAGGGCATGACAGTTTTCGAAACCGCCGACAAGATATACCGCATCACGCCCGACGAAACGCTGCAGGTGATTGACAAGAAAACCGGCGAGGTAACCGAATACAACATGACGGGCAAGCCGTCCACCGACAGCGAGGGCAACATCGTGATTCCAACCGACAAGGGCGACTTCAAGTTCAACATCGGCTTGGACAAGGGGCAGCCGACGCTCAGCGCGAGCGGACCCGACGGCTTGAAGGAATTGGCGGCGCTGCTGGCGGCAAAAGGCGAGCAGGGCATACTCACGTTCAACCCCTCGACGGGCGCAATCAACGTCTACAACGGGCAGGACATTCCCATGAATTCCGAGTTCGCCTCGAAGGGCGTGGGCTTCGTGTCCGACGCGAACGGGAACACGCGCGGAGTCCCGATTGACAACCCGTTCAGCGTGAGCGGCGGGTCGTCGTATCCGGCTGGCGCGGGTCTGAACCTTCCGTCGTGGCCGGACGAACTGCCGCTTGCCGCCCTCATGCTTGCCGTGATTCTGGCCGGCGTGCTCGCAGTCCGCCTCAGATTCGGCGACGACGAAGACGAACGGGACGAAGACGAAACAGCAGACGGCGACGAGGCAGTAGACGATAATCTGATAACCTAGGCAAGCAAGCCCCCGCCAAAAAGAAAACGAATTAGAGCCCCCGACGAGATTTGAACTCGCGACTTTCTGCTTTCCGTCCCTTTTGGGATACAAGGCAGACGCTCTACCACTGAGCTACGGGGGCTTCCTGCACACGCCGCATTTGTCCGCAAATGCGGCAAGCAAGTTATTTAATGCCGACTCCTTTTAATGTCATTTATGCTGGACGTCAAACTCAAGCGCGGGCCGCAGGTGGTCCTGCCGAAGGACGCGGCTCTAATCGCGGGATTCACGGGATTGGGCGCGGGGGACAAGGTAATAGACACCGGCGCGGGCTCGGGCTGGCTTTCGGTTTTTCTTGGCAATATCGTCGGAAAGGACGGGAAGGTAACCGCCTACGAGAAGCGCGAGGAGTTCGCGGACATCGCGCGGAAGAACGTGAGGAAGGCGGGGCTCGACGGCATCGTGGAGATAAAGGTGAAGGACGCCGCGCTCGGCTTTGATGAAACCGGCGTCAACTTGGTTACTCTCGACTGCGCGGACTCTGATTTGCTCGTGCCGAATGCGTTCGCCGCGCTGAAAAAAGGCGGATGGTGCGTCGGGTACGTGCCGCACGTCGAGCAGGCGCGGAAGTTCGTGCTTGCAGGAGAAGCGCAGGGATTCACGCACATGCGGACTGTTGAGTGCATTGTGCGCGACTGGCTTATACGCGAGCGGGGCTGCCGTCCCGAGAACACGGGCTTGACGCACACGGGCTTCCTGTCGTTCCTGAGAAAGCCCTAATTTCGCCAACGAATAAATAGGCGCGGGGGGTAATGCCTCCGTGTTCTCGTTCAGCCCGCCGAGAGCGTATCTGGAGGGAGTCGCGCTCGACTGTTCCGGTGAAATAGCGTTCGTTTCCCACGCCCACGCGGACCACGCGGCGCGCGCGAAAAAAACAATCGCAAGCGACGAGACCATCGAGTTGCTGAAGGCGCGCGGCTACCCCGTCGGAGAAAGGCACCACAACGGTTTCTCGCTGCTAGAGGCGGGGCACGTGCTCGGCTCGCGGATGCTGCTGGCGGAGAAGAACGGAATGCGTGCGCTGTACGCTCCCGACTTTCGCACGGACGACGGATTTACGACGAAAGCAGCCCATCCCGTTGAATGCGACGAACTTCTGGTTGGCACGACTTTCGGCTCTCCCGAATACGTTTTTCCCGAAAGGCGCGAGGTTTACGCCGAGATTCAGAAGTGGGTTGCCGCCGAGCAGGAAAAGGGCATCGTCGTTTTGGGCGGATACGCCCTCGGCAAGGCGCAGGAGCTCATCGCGTGTCTGAACGAGGGGGGCGTCGCGCCGCTGGTGAACGATGATGTCGCGCGCGTTTCGGAGGTTTATCGGCGTCATGGCGTTCCCCTCGACTACATTACCCCCGATTCCGCGGAGGGCGAATCCGAGTTGGGGCGGAACTTCGTCGCCGTTCTGCCGTTCAACAAGGTGAATTCCGTTCTTGCCGGAAACCTGTGGCGTTTGTACGGGAAGATGGTGCACATCGCGCTTGCGACGGGCTGGGCAGGCAGGCGTCCGCTTGACGCGGACCGCGTCTTCTGCCTGAGCGACCACTGCGACTATCCCCATCTGCTCGAGTTCGTGGAAGCAACGGGCGCAAAAAAGGTTTACACAACTCACGGCTTCGACGTCGCATTTGCCCGCGAATTGCAGGAACGGGGAATCGGCGCGCAGCCCGCTTTCGGGTGGTTTTAAACGGCGCGAAAGATACGCTTCATCCGCGCCCTTTCGCTCTTCGATTCCGTAATGCTCGGCATCGGCTTCATCGTCGGCTCGGGCATCTTCATCATGCCCCTGCTCGCGGCGCAGCAGTCTGGCACTTTTTCGCTGCTGGCGTGGGCTGCTGCGGGATTCTACTGCATCCTCACGGGTTTGTGCTTTGCCGAACTCGCCGCACTCATTCCCAAGGCAGGCGGGCTCTATTCCTACGCGCACAAACTCCTCGGCGAGAGATGGGGCTTCCTGTGCGGCTACACGTTCTGGACAGGGTACTGGATTACCATCGCTGCCGAGATGTGGGCGATTGCATGGTACCTGGGATTTTTCGTACCCTGGAGCGACACCGCTCGTCTCGCAGTCGCCTGCGCAATCGGGCTCGTGCTGACGTACGTCAACTACCGCGGAGTGAAGCAGGGCGGCGAGGCGGAAGACGCGCTCACCGCGATAAAGCTCATGGCGCTCGCGCTTTTCGTTGTTGCGGGAATGCTGTTCTTCCAGCCGCAGCGCGTTCTGAATCCTACGGGCGGCGACGCGCCGCTTTTAGCGGGGCTGCTTTCGTCGTTCCTGCTCGCGCTGTGGGCGTACCAGGGCGCGGAGATAATCACCGTTCCCGAGGAGGAGATAAAGAACGCGCGGAAAACCGTTCCGAAGGCGATAGTCGTCTCCGTGTTCTCGGTGATGGCGCTCTACCTGCTCGTCGCGCTCGTAGTCGTGGGTTCCGTCGACTGGCGCGACTACGCGTCGTCGGAAACGCCGCTTGCCGACATGATGCACTCGTTCATGGGGGGACACGGCGGAATCGTCATCGCAATAGGCGGGCTCGTTTCAATAATCGGCGCGCTCAACGCCGTGATTCTCGCTTCCGCCCGCATTTCCTACGCGATGGCGCGCGACAAGCTGTTCCCGCGCTTCTTCAATTACCTGCATCCGCGCTTTGAAACGCCGTCGCGCGCGCTCTGGCTGCACTTCGCGATGGCTTGCCTTCTGGCGTTCGCGCTTCGGGACTTCGAGGCGCTCGCGATGCTCGTAGTTTTGTTCACGCTCATACCGTACGCGCTGAGCAGCTTCGCCGCGATGCGGCTCCACCGCGTCCGTTCCTTCCTGATTCCGAAATGGATTCCCTATGCCGCGGCAGCGGCGTCGCTCGGGCTGCTGGCGTACGCACTTTACAAATCGCTGTTGCCGGCGGTGCTTCTGCTCGGCGCGGGAATGCTGCTTTACTCGTTGCTTAAGAGGAAGCTCATCTGACGCGAGAGCCGTCGGGAATCTGCTTTTCAGGAGTCACGAACACGATTTGCGACTCGTCGTCCGTGCAGGCCGCTAGGAGCATTCCCTGCGACTCGATTCCGCGCAGTTTCTTGGGCTCGAGGTTCGCGACGACGATAAGTTGCCTGCCGACGAGTTCCTCAGGGGAGTAATGCTGGGCTATCCCTGCGGCAAGCGTCCTCTCCTCTTCGCCCATTTTGATGCGCAACTTCAGCAACTTAGCGGCGCCCTCCACCCTTTCCGCGCCGACTACCGTAGCCACCCGCAGCTCCACCTTCATGAACTCGTCGTAGGAAATCATTTTCTCGCCTTTCCGCCCATGTACTGCATTCCGAGGTTCACCTGCGGCACGCCGAACTGGCAGCCGGTTGCCTTGGCCAACGCGTCACCGAATGCCGTCATACGTTAATCCTCTTAATCCTGTTTTGATGCGTTTCCGTGTCGTATTCAATCCAATACAACCATTTGCCGCCGAATAGTCCGCCGTCGTAAACCGAAATCGAGGCGGGCAAAGCCGTTTTCGGGTTTTCAAAAATCGTTTTTGTTTTTCCGTCAGCGAAAACCTTTACCGAATAAGCCCCATTTTCTTCCCCCACCCAATAAATTTCTTGTTCCTCCGCGAGGAAATCTGTTATTTTGTTTCCTCGGGCTAGTACCTGCGCCGTTGAACAGGAGCCGCCTTCGCCTCTGATCGAAACAATGCTTTCGGTATTCGAGCAGTATACGAACACGTTCAGGCTGCCGGATTCGAATGCAGAAGCGTTGCAAAGGCTTGGACAGTAAAGCGTTTCTTCACCCGTTTCCAGGTTCACCTCCTTCACTCCTTGCGGCAAGTCAAAGAATGCCTTATTCTTCTTCAGGTAAACCTTTAGGGTATCCTCGGAAACCAAGAAGGCGGGGTTGCCTTTCTTGAAAACCTGTCCGCCAAGCGAGTAATACGTGTCCTTTTTGGAAAAGCTCACGGCATCTGCTTTGCCTATTTCTTCGGGTTCGCCGACGACGAAGCTCTCCACTATGAGCTCGGGGTTTTCGGGGTTCGGCACCCCGATTATCTGCTTCTTGAATTCCGCTTTTATTTCGCTCCACACGCCCTGCTTTTTTTGAGCCCATTTGAGGTTCTCGTCGTCTTCAACAAACAAAAACCCGGAAATCTCCTCGGGTGAAATGCCTTCAACGACTTCGCCGTCCGAGTCGAAAACAAAGGGTATTGTTACCTTGAATGATTCTCCGAGCATCCTGCCGAAAGTTACCTCAAAGTTGAGGTTTTCCGACCAAAGTTTGTCGGGCGATGCACCCCTCGAATAAACTAGAAAGTCAACGTGTTTTCCGTCGGCGCCGCAGGAAACAACGGGGTCAAAAGAAACGTCGAAATGTTTTTCGAAGTCGTTGCTCGTCGAAGACGAACGCGCGAGGACGGAAGCGCCGCAAGCTGGTTTTCCAACGGGGTTCAAGTTTATGAAGTCATCAAATCTTTTTTGGGAGGGGGTCAAACGCGCTTCCCCGGAGTAAAGAGTCATTTGGCCGTTTTCCGTCCCCCCCGATGGTAAAAAAATGACGGTCAACTCAACAGGGTAACCGTTAACCCTCAAATCGACCTTTGACACCACACCCTCCTTAGATTCTTCTTCCGAAACGCGGGTTAAATGAACGACGAAAAAATATTCCTCATAAAAAAAGCCGCCATCAAGGTACTCGGTTTTTTTACGTAATTTTCCGTCAACGACTACCAACAAATCCCTACCAAACAAAAATCTCGTTTGGTCTGCATGAAGTCTATCCCCGAGCAGGGAATAGTCATTGGTTAAAACATGAACAAGAGCGGTTTTCTCTTTTTCTTGGGGTCCAAACTGGACTCCATCAGCGTAAAACATCACGGCTCCGGAGTCCAACTCGTCTTCAATTTCCTCTTCAAATTGGGCAGCGGGGGGCGGTTGTCCGGGAACCCCTACGTAAGACCCGGCACTTGAAATTACTGCCCCCAACGCGTCCACCGAGTGGCCGAGGGAAGCCCATTGCACGCTGGCGGAGGAATCAGTCTGAAAACTCAAACGCTTCAAAGACAGCGAGGCATGCCGCGAGCAAATCGATTGAATTTCCTCGTGGTGCGTTCTAAGTTGGCGCGCGTAATCAGCAAGTTTTTCATTGCCAGAGGAATCGAATTCGGCGATTAATTCCCGGAGTTCGTTTGAAAACCCGTCCTCGTAATAAAAGCAAAACTCGGCGATTTTTTGTTCACGCTCGTTTTCCGATAAGTTCGCCCACCCCTCCGACTCCTGTTCGTGCCATGCCGACAAACCGGCGAAACCGCTTTCCAGTTTTTGCAGGGAAGCAGTCGCGCGCTCGCTCAAAACTGGTTCGGGACTCGAATCAAGTGATTCCGGGGCAAGTGAAGGTGAAGGGGACGGGGTGACTTCAGGGCCCGACTGTCCGGGCTGGATGCAACCGCATAAAAAGAGCCCGAAAAACAACAATGCCAGTTTCTTCACACATTTTTAATGTTGCCGCTTAAATTTAAACGCTCGCCGTGTTCTCGGCGTCCATGCTCGCCGCACTTCCGCTAAATAAATACCTTTTTAAATCGTCATGATGATATCATGATACGTTCAAGGTGGGATTGTGACGGATAACACGTCGTCTGAGTTCAAAAACGTTGCGGCTGACTTCCGGAAGATGCAGGAGCAGTTCCGCGACCCGGTAGTGATGGGCTTCCTTCTGAACAAGGTGTCGGAGGAGCGGACTGCGACGAACCTCATACTCAAGGAAATCAACGCGAAACTCGAGAGAATGGAGGCGCGCATAGGCGCGCTGGAAACGAAGAAAACGCCGGACGAGTTCCCGATTCCGGAGGTGGACGGCGAGATTTACGATTTTGTCAGGAAGACGGGCGCGGTCTGCGCTGCTGACGTGCAGAAGAAATTCAAGTACCGCGGCAAGAACGCCGCCTCTGCCAGATTGAACGGCATGTTCAGGCAGGGTTTGCTCGAAAAGAAGCAGGTCGGGAAGAGGGTGTTCTTCTCGGCAAAAAATAATATTGGCTTTGGCGTCGCAGGACGCCGGTTCAACCCACCAAAAGAAAGCCAGCCGGGCTCGACATATTGTCTTTCATGAGGATAATCCCCACCAACGTTCCCGATTGAAAGAATCCCCTCGGGCCCGGCCCCTTATTTTTCGGACAACGCGGAAAACCGCGACAGCACCGAGGGCAGGCTGACGGAACGCAACGCCTTTTAATTCCCGCCTCCCCAGTCACTTGTGCGGAAATCCTCGCTCGTAATTGCGCTCGCCTTGCTCCTCGTAATCGGCGGCGGCGCGCTTTTCGTCAACCTCGCGGGGGACGCCCTGACGGGCTACTGGAGCTTCGTCAACAGTGTGCGGCCGAACGCATGGACGAAAACCGCTTCGCCAACTCCGACTGCCAAAGCCCTTTCCTGCGGAACCCTTAACGTCCGCATCCTGAACGTAGGGCAGGCGGACGCCATATTCATCCGCACCCCCGGCGGCAAGACGATACTGATAGACGCGGGCGACAGCAAGCGCGAGCTTTCCGCACTCATCGGAAACGCCAAGATAGACTACTTCATAGCCACCCACTTTCATCAGGATCACATCGGCGGCTACGAGGCGCTGCCTTCCGGCGTCGGAGCGATATACGACAACGGCAACTGCGGCGGAAACGCCGCGAACGTCGCCAAAAACTTCCTCGCCTTCGCCAAAGCGGAAAACCACGTCGTAGTCACGCAGGACATGCCGCTTAAAATCGACGACTGCATCGACGCGAAACTCATCGTCGCGTACGACCGGCCGCAGGGATGCTGGAAGAACGACGAGAACCAGAACTCCATCCTCCTGCGCCTCACCTACGGCAGGCAGTCGTTCCTGTTCGCAGCTGACTGCGGGACGGAATGCGAAAACACGCTGATTCAGCAGCGCACGCAGCTTTCCGCGAACATGCTCAAGGTGGGGCACCACGGCAGCGCAACCTCCTCGTCTTCCGAATTCCTGCGGGCGGTGGGCGCTTCCTACTACGCCATTTCCGTCAACGCAACCGAGAGCGCGGAAAAGAGCTACTTCCACCCGCGCCAGAAAACGCTCTCGCGCATATACGCGGTCTCGCATGAACTGGCGCGAACTGACTTGAACGGCAACGTGCTTTATTCGGTGTCCGGGGACGGAAGGCTTTCCGTATCGGCTGACAAAAGCGCGGCGTTGCGCGACGAGTTCAGCGGCTTCGGAAGCGCGGGCGCCGACAGCTACGGCCCGATTCCCGAACTGGCGGGGTAGGGCGCGTCGGGCGGGCCCCAGAGGATAGGCCGAGTGCGAGGGTGGGGCAGGCTGCTGCGCGGCTTTCTGAACTGCGGCCCAGTGGAAGTGTCCTCCTAATAGGTTAAAAATAGGCGCGACTAACCACTTATTCGGTGGGAATAGCATGACGCGCGAACGCTCCATGATGGGCGAGTTACTTCACAAACTTAAGACCATTATCGAAACGGAGAATCTGCCTTATTCGAAAGCAGAGCAAGAGGTAGCCGTCGGGCGCGGGAGCGCCGACATGGTTGTCTACGACAAGAGCGGTAAGCCGGTTCTGGTTTTCGAGCTCAAACAGCCGGATGGTTCGCCGATTCACGACCCGTATTACCCCGAAGTCGTGGAACAAGCTTGCGCATACGCAAGCGAACTCGGCGTCGGATATTTCGTGACGTCCAACCTGAGGCATTTCGTTCTTTGGAAAACCTTTCAGGAAGGCGCTCCTTTGTTGGAGCGTCAACTTCTACACTACGACGCCGCAACCCCCATTGAGATTACGCTGAGGCAGATTCTTTCCGACCTTCAACTAGTAAAGGAGGGCAGGCTGCGCTTCCTCGGCGTAGACGCAAAGTTCGTCCGCAGGCTCATGACCTTTCACGAGGTATTTTGGCCGACTCTCGTCAGAGGTCTGGAGGAACGGCTGAAAAAGGACCGACAGTTCAAGAAGGACTACGTGGAATGGCTTTTCGAGCAGGACCGCCTAGAGAATAGAGAAACGAACGAAAAAATCGTGAAAGAATATTCGCATCTTCTTTCCAACAAAATCTTCTTCTACAAACTTTTGGAAGGAAACTTCCCCAAGCTCCCAAAACTTACCAGAATAGACACCAAAGACGGAGAAGCCTTCAAAAAGACACTGAACGACTATTTTGAAAAGGCATTGGATATAGACTATGAGGCCGTTTTCTCCTCTTCGTTCTTCGACAACATTCCGCTTAGTTCCGAATCAATCGGACTCATAAATCAATTCATTTCCGAATTGGAGCGCTACAAACTCTCGGAAATAGAATACGACGTAATCGGCAGGGTTTTCGAGTCGCTGATACCGTTAAACGAACGCAAAAATCTCGGACAATACTATACGCGCGCCGACGTCGTGGACCTTATCGAAGAATTTTGCATAAGAACCGCCGATGATGCCGTTTTTGATCCCGCCTGCGGTTCCGGCACATTTCTTGTCAGGGCTTATTACAATCTGAAGAGCAAGAAAGAAGGGAAGAGCCACAAGCAATTGCTTTCCCAAATCTACGGCACGGACATAAACCAATTTGCGGCACACCTCAGTGTCATAAACCTGACGATACGCGACTTGTCGCAGTTGTCCAATAAGGTAAACGTTCTTGTAAACGACTTCTTTAACCTCCGACCGACCGTTTCGGGCAATCTTCCGTTTTCCGGCAGGAACATCCGAAACAGGACGCAGAAACTAAACATCCCGAAGTTCGATGTCGTTGTCGCAAATCCTCCCTACACGCGTCAGGAGGAGCTGGAAAGCGGGGAATTCTCGGAAACGTACAAAAACGTTCTCAAAAGCGCTTTGAGTGACGATTGGGGAACGAAATACTCTCTCGGAAAACGAGCCGGGATACACGCCTATTTCCTGCTTCACGCCCCGAAGTTCCTAAAAGCCAACGGACGACTGGGTTTCATAGTTTCCAATTCTTGGATGGACGCCGACTACGGCAAGGAAATACAGCGGATGCTTCTGGAAAACTTCAAGATAACCGCAATAATAGAGTCCAAAGTCGAGCGTTGGTTCGAGGACGCCGCGATAAACACGTGCATAATAATCGCCGAGCGAGAGGAAGACCTCGAAAAGCGAAATAAGAACGTCGTTAAATTCGTCCTTCTGAAGCAGCCCCTTCCGGAATACAAACCCGCGAGGCTCGTAAAAATCGTGGAGGAAAAAGACGAATTCTACGAAGACGAAAACCTGCGGGTATTCCCCGTAAGCCAAGACGCCCTTTTCAGAGAGGGCTTGGAGGAAACGGAAAAAGGGCGGCTGGAGTGGCGCGGCTCAAAATGGGGCAAATATCTCCGCGCGCCGACCGTTTTCTTCAAAATATTAAGCCAGAAGGATAAGTTAAAACCGCTAGCGGAACAAGCACAAATAAGATACGGAATAAAAACAGGTTGTAATGAGTTCTTTTATCTTACTCCAAAGGCCGCAAAATCCTTCGGTTTGGAAAGAATGTTTCTTAAACCTCTTTTGAGAACCAAAGATTTCAACCGCGTTGAGGCGAAAACAAGAGACGTAACGCATTTTGTCCTCGTAGTAAACCGAGAAAAACCCGAATTGCGAAACACAAAAGTTTACAAATACTTACAAATGGGCGAAGTCAAAGGCGTGAACGAACTCAGCACCTGCGCCTCAAGAAAACGATGGTACGATGTAGGTGCCCGAAATCCAGCCACCATGTTTTGGTCAAAACTTACATATCAGCGACATATTGTTCCTTTTAACGAAGCAGGGGCATTCGTTGATTGTAATGTCTACGAAATAATCCCCAATGACGAACGCAAAGCTAAAGCGCTTTGCGCAATCCTTAACTCTACTCTCTACGCGCTATTTGCCGAGTTAATCGGTCAGAAAGGGTTGGGAGAAGGTGCAAACGCCATTATGGTCTGTGATTTGGAACGCTTGCCCGTCATCGACCTTTCCAAACTGGATAACGACACAGTAAAAAAATTAGAATCCTCTCTAGATCGTCTTGCAAAACGCGATCTCGGAACAATTTTCGAGGAAATGCAGGCAAAGGACCACCGCGCGCTTGACGGAATCGTTTTCGACGCGCTCGGTCTGACGCCACGCGAGCGGAGCGAGATTTATTCCGCGCTCAGGGATTTGGTAACCGAACGCATCGTAAAGGCGAAATCCGTCAAAAGGAACGGAAATAACCACGGCAGGAAGAAAAAGAACGACGAAAACGGCGGCGCGTTCCCGCCATCCCAACAAACGCTTTTTGATTTTGTGTTTTAGGCGGTTTGGGGGTGTCGGAAGGCATTTCATTGTCGAATTTAAGTCCCGCGGCTATTCTGATGCTTTTCATAGGGATACTTGTCATAGTGGCTGTTTTTTCAGAGGCCTATCGATGGTGGGCCATCGGCGGCGTTGTGTTTCTTGTACTTGTGGCATTCGTATTGAATAAGCTATAGCCAATC
>PEXZ01000003.1 GCA_002763345.1 Candidatus Micrarchaeota archaeon CG08_land_8_20_14_0_20_59_11 | reverse complement strand
CAGCCACCCTCCCGCAACCCACCCACGAACGATTACTCCGTCACGAACAGCCACCCGACCAATACTCCAATTGAAACGGCAAAACCAAAACATTAAATATCCGAACGTCTACGCGTGCTGAAGCAAACCCACCTCCCAATCTCGCCTCCAACTGCAACACCCCAACCTGCTCCCAAGCCCTTTTACCACCCTCACCACCCCCATCACCGGCGGCACGGGTGGGAGGGCAAAATGAACACAAATTTGCAAAAAACCAAAAGCTACAAAAAACATTAAGATCAGCGCTCCTCCTGCCACTCTCCCACCCGTGCCGCCGGTGAATCCTGCCTCGCCGCTTAATCATGGCTATGCGGCATACCGGATTGGAATCTATCCGTTTTTCTCTCTTTTCCTTATATAAGTATGCAAGTGTGTAATCCACATCAATCCCTCAACGCACAGCGCCCGATCCCCGGCCACCCCCCTCGATGCCCGGCGCCCGACCCGGCGAGGCTGCGCCAGGCGACCCACGCGTCCCCCGGCGATGCCCGGCGCTCCTGCAACCAGGCTCGGCGCCTGGCCGGCGGCGCGCTCCAGCAGCGCGGCCATGGCCCCCTGTCCCCGGCTAGCCGCCGGCCGAATGTCAGCTAAATGTCAGCAAATTATCGGCTTGACGTCAGGCAAAGAACGGCGCAATGTGGTAGTATGTGATCACCTGGGCGCGAGAGCGCCGACACGGAGAGCCGACCGGAAAGCCGAATGAGCTTACCAGCAAAGACCCGCAGACGGGAACCGACCCGCAGGAGAGCAGAAAGCCGAGAGACAACGGCACGCCGAAACCAAGCGGGGAAACGCTACTCAATCAACCGAGGCTGCCCGCACTAGAACGGAGGAATACCATGTACAACAAAATGTGGCACGACACCTTTGAAGCGCGTACCGCTGACCAAATCAGAGATGAACTGGGATGGACCCAAGATCTGCAATTGGCTGACCTGACGCGAGCCGTGATGGTCCTCTGCCGAACGGTGCAACGACTAGAGTATCGACTCAAAGAACTTGAGGCTGACCACGCTGAACATCAAAGGAAAACAACATGAAGACGAAGCAGCTAATCGTGTGCTCCTCAGCCTGTCTCCCACGCTGCCCATCATGCGCGCCGTCCTCGCCGGCCGGCGCGCCGGTCCCACTGGTACGTTTGCATGCCGCACGCGCTCTATTTTGCCCGTGCCCCATGTGCGGAGCCGCCGCTCGCGTGCTAGCCGGGGGCGGCGCCACCACACCGTTCTGTTGGTGCGCCACCTGCGGCTCGTGCTCTCCTGCCCCCACGCGGTCGCGGTGGTCCGCCACGCCGGTGGATCCCGTTCCCCAGCTCGCCCTGTTCTAAGTCAAGACCCCACTGCAACAAAAACGCAGCCCCCGCGAACACGAACTCGCGGGGGGCTAGCTACACCATCATCAGGAGGAAGCCCCAATGACACCCAAGATCGTAGCATCAAATGAACCGACTATCAAATGGCCAGAGCAGATGCCATATGAGGCACTGACCGCCGATCGGACTTATGTAGTTACACCACCAACCTGGATCGGCGGACATGGGTACGTAGTCGATGCCTGGCCCATCACGCCCACCGGCGGCGTAGATCGCACCCGCCCGCTGTATCGGCAGTGGTATGGCGGGCGAATGTTCGAGGCGATGGGGTATGATCACCCCGCGCAGGGGGTGAAATAATGCCCGGCCTCCAACCCGTCGCCGTAATCACCTGCCGCTGGCACGGCTATGATCCCGGCCTGGCGCTCGCACACGCTGAGCCAGATCTCCAGATCCGCAGCATCAGTCTGTCAGCCACCGCGCTCCACCTGAATGTGCCAGAGCTCGACGCAGAACGCGTGCGAGACTGGATGGCAGATCACGGATTGATTGTAATCCGCTCAACGCGCACTGGGTCAGACACCAGGCGCCAATGGCAGGCTAAATACAGCCTGCTGATCGGGCAGCAGATCGCAGTATAGAATTTTCCCCCCCGCCGGTCGGGCTGACAATAGGCCGGTAGGAGAATGTCATGAAATGGAGTGACTTCGAGCATTACCTCAAGGGCGAGCACCTGAACAACAAAAAACCCACGGTAACGATCCGCGAGATCGTCATCGAGGAAACCCACGCCCAGGCCGGCCGCGCCGAGAACAAGCCCGTGATGTATTTCCAGGGCAGCCAGAAGGGCCTGATCCTCAGCCCGACCAACCAACGCACCCTGCGGGCGCTTTTTGGCAACGAAGTCGCCGCATGCGAGGGGCAGCGCATCCAACTCGAGGCCGTGGCCATGCGGGTGGCTGGACGCGAGACCCTGCCAGTTCGCATCAATCCCGCACCGGCGCTGCCCGCCAAACCCGCCGAGCCGCCCCAAACGCAAACCGAGAGCCAGCCCGCGAACTGAGCCACGCCCACCGCGCGGTCAAGCACCGCGCGGCGACATCTACAACCAGGAGAGAATCACCATGAAAACAACAATTTATTACCGGGGTGGACCATACGTCGTCTACCCGGCCGGACTCCGAATGCTGTTTTACCATATCTGGCAAGCATGGCAGAATCACGGGCTCAAACCGTGGAAGATCGTAAAGATCACATCAGGTAATCCCAGTCAGGGAGGGCCGAACAATCAGCTTCACTGAAAGTAATGCAACACAGCCCGCACGAGCCAAGGACAGAAGCGCCAGGAGAATGTTACACCTCGCGCGGGCTTTCAAACTCAGGAGGTATCTTGATGAATGACTTTATCCGGCTACCGCGCCGCATACGGCAAACCCTGCAGGCAGCAAAGATCACGACCTTGGCAGATCTAATCGCCGCAGATCGCGACTGTCTGCCGATCTCGGCGAACGACAGGCGCCGACTGGAATTCCTGGTCGACCGCCGCGCAAAGCCACTGCCGCCACCGCCAATCGACGCGGAACCGACCGAGCTACCCGTAATCCCACAGGCCACCACGGCCTGTCTGCCAGAGCTGCTCACGACCACACAGGCCGCACGCTTCCTACAACTCAATCGCCGCACGGTCGCGGCAATGTGCGCCGATGGAAGACTTAGAGCATGGAAATTGGGGGATGATTGGCGAATCCCCCATGTAGCCATTGTCGAACTGTTAAACGTTGGAGGAAATCATGAAAGCTAGAATGTGTGAGCATTGCAAAACCGAAGAGGCAGTGTACGCAATGCAGTACATTGCCAGTGACGAGCCGAGCCTGTACACTCTCGGCTCACACATCCGGGGATTCCCAGTTATCCGAGTTTGCCCCAGGTGTGGGGCAGAACAAAAGTATATCGATGAACAAGCCAAACTGTTTCTGGCGCTGTCAGGACACCAAAAGTGATTGACAAGGAGAAAGATAACATGAAGGATTATAGACAGGCAAAACAGGATGAGTATGATTTGATCATCGACCAGGCATTAGCCCGGCTCCATCCCAGCCTGTGCATCTGGTGTGGCACAGATTTTGGTCTGAAGTATCGGTATGCCAGTGATCTGACCACCTGGCCAGATCACTACTACATCGATCTCGCCGAGGTCGGCGAGGATGGTCTCGGACCCGAGGGAGTCTGGGTGCCATGCGAGGTATGCCGCCGACGGAGATCCCTCCCCATCGGCCTGCTAGCAGTAAGGCTAAAATGTTAGAGGCCTGGATCAACCACATCATCAAAGATCTTCACGAAGCACGCGCCCACGCGCTAGCCACAGACAACACAATCATCGATCTGATCGAGCGCGCACTGACCGCGCTGCTCATTGCACAAACGCTAACAATAGCACCCAGGAGGAATAATGATGAATTGTCGCCACTGTCACACGTGCAGAACGAAATTGCAATCGGTATTGGACGGCGAAGAGTGGTGCCCAAAATGTGAGAACTATCAGCGCTACAGGTCTCACGGGTGGGCGCACGGCGAAAACTCGGCGTGCCCAGACCACAGCCTAACACCGCGTCCAGCCGCGCAGCCCAAGCCCACGCAACGACAACTACTCACACAAGGAGAAAACCACATGAACCGCGACGAAATTATTGACCATACCGGGGCCGAAAATTGGCATGTAGTAAAGCAGGCCTT
>PEXZ01000007.1 GCA_002763345.1 Candidatus Micrarchaeota archaeon CG08_land_8_20_14_0_20_59_11 | reverse complement strand
CTGAGCAGGAACGAAATCGCCACGAACGCCCACGGAATCCATTCCTCGCGGAGCTTCATGAAATCACCCCGTCTCTACCCGCGGCGCCAGATAATAGCATATCTTCGCCTTGCCCAGCTCGTACGCAAGTCGCACGGGCGAGTCGTTCTTGAGTTCGAGGTGCACGATTGCGTCGTCCGGGCACGCCTTCGTCATGTCGTCGAGATACTCGAACGGAAACATGGCAGACGCCTTCGTGCCGCTCTTCAGCTCCGCGATATGCTTCGAGTCCTTCCTCGTCTCGACGCGCATATCCCCGGAGTCCCCGTGCGCCTCGACGACGAATTCGGAGTCGTCGGCTTGCAGCACGACGTGCGACGAAAGCAAGCCCGCGTCGCGCAGCATGTCTTTGAGCGCGCCCGCGTTTATCCTTATGCTGGCGTCGTACACAATCTTCGGCTCGCGGGGCAGCGCCGCGTTCGCCTCGAGCAGCGGAACCTTGAAGTGCCTCTTCGATTCGCCGACGAACTGGAGCACGAGCTTCGACTCCTTCTCGTCGAGCTTGATTGTGAGGCTCTCGTCGGGACGCGCGCGGGCGAGAATCTTCGCCAAGTCCGCGAGGTTCAGCGCGATGCTGCGCTTCTCCTCCGCATCCACCTTCGAGAAAGCTTCCTTCGGCAGCAGGAAGTCAACCATCGCTATCTGCGACGGGTCCATCGTGCGCAGGTGCATGCCCGCACTGCTCACCTCGAACGTGCCTTCGTTGACTATGGAGACGATTGCGTCCACGCACGACTTGAAGTATTTTGCGTCCTGAATGACAAGTTCCATCGAGAATCCCCCCTCTATCCTTACGCGCCAGCGTATTAATTAATATTACCTACCCGCCCGCCTGCGCGGGCGAAACGAAGTCGCTCTTCGCGCCCTCGTTGCCGGCGTTGTCAACCGCGCTCACCGCGTACCGAGCGTCCGTCTGGAACGTTTCCGACCACTCCAGCACGGTCGTCGTTGCCGCCAAGACCTCGGGCGCGGTTCCGATGCGCCTGTAAATTTTATAATACGCGACGCCGCTCGTCGCGTCGGAGCCCGCGTTCCACGCCAGATATACCGTGGGCTGCGGCGGTTGAGTCGGTTCGACTACTCCGCCCGCCATATTTCCTAAAACCACCGTGAGCCCCGTCACCTTCTCCGGAGGCGTCCTGTCGAGTATTATCGTGTCCGTCGCCACGTCGCTGTTTCCCGCCGCGTTCCTGCACTGGTAATAAACCGCCTTCGTCCCGTCCGTCGTGTCGAGCGCCCAGTTGGATATGTACGCCGTGTACGGCGCCCAGTCCGTGTAAGTCAAGCCGCTGTTGCTGTACCGCGCCTCAAGGCCGCCGATGGCGTTCAGCGTCAGCGAAACGGACGTGCTTGTCGTGTAAGTCTCGTCGTCGTTGATGCGTATCGTGAGCCCGCCCGGCGGGTCCGAGGGCTGCGTTTCCTGCAGCGTTATGCCGTCGGAAACAGCAGCGGAATATCCGTATGCGTTCCTGCACTGGTAATAGACGCGCTTCTGTCCGGTTCCCGGCGGAAGCACCCAGTTGCGGTACGTCGAGTACGCCTCCCACGACGTGTAGAACGCGCCGTCGTCGCTGTACCTGCACGTCTCCGCGCCGAACGCGCCCATGTAAAGCACGACGTTGCGCGAATACGTGTACGCCGCGCCCTCGTTTATGATTATGGAGAGCAGCGTGGGCGTGATTTCAAGCGGGGCGATGGAGCTGGGCGAAACCGAAGGCGTTGCGCTCGGGAAAATTGTCGGGCTCGGCGTCACGGTCGGACGGGGCGTAGGCGTTTCCTTGGTTACGGCGTAGGAAGCCCGCTCGGACTCGCCCGTGTTTCCCGCTTCGTCCGTGCACGACGCGAGCATCGAGTGCTTGCCGACCCGCGACGTAATCGTTATGCTTTTCATTCTTCCGGAGCGCACCGGTCCCGAAGCGGCGTTCCTTCCGTCGAGCAGTATCGTGCAGTTCATCTTCTGCGCGAAGTTGTCCGTCGCTACAAAGGCCACGCCGACGTAATTGGAATCGTAATTCTCGCCGTTCCTAGGCGACGATACGCTCACGAGCGGCGGTTCGTCGTCCAGCACGACGTCGTCGGTCGCGCGCCCGATGTAAGCGCCCTTCGCGTCGTTGCATTCGTAGTATACCGTCCTGAGCCCGCTTCCGGATGAGAGCACCCACTGCTTCGCGGAGGCAAAGCCCTCCCAAAGCGTCCAGCGCCCGCCGTCGTTGCTGTATCTGCAGAGCACGGCATCGGGCGCGTCCATGCGCAGCGTCACCGTATCCCCGAAGGCGTACTTCGCGCCGTCGTTGATGGTTACGAGTATGGTTTTCGGAGGCGCCGCGGGAGGCTGGATGGCGGAAAAGACGATGTAAGCAATAGCCGCAACCGCCACAAGCGCAACTGCGGCGAGCATCAACGGCCCGCGCAATGCCTTCTCTACCAACTCAACCGCCTCCTCCGACGAGGTAGCCGCAACCCTTCGGCTCCTCGAATTGCATAAAGAGGAAGAGCTTTAAGTATCCTACGTAAGGCACGCGCAGTAGCACCTTGCCCTTCACGTCCTTCTCGGGCACGAGGCGGATGCCCGACTGCTGGTCCAGGAATTCGTTGTTGTCGCCGCGCGTGAGATAGTAGGCGCCGTCCTTCGCCTTGATTTTCAGGAACGCGCGGTGGATGATGAGCCCGTAGTATGCGGGCGTCGGCTCGTAGACGATTACGTCGTTGCTTTTATCGAGCGCGTATTCCGTGCCGTTCAGCGTGATTTTGTAGGTGCAGAACTCATGCGTCTCGGTGCCGTCGCGCGCCCGAGCGGCGCACTTCTCCAGCCCGTATTCGAACAGCGGATTGCCGCCGACAATCGGAAGAACGAAGCGGTACGTCCGCGTCCCGTCCGATGCGTCTATCCTTATGCCCCTCTGTTCGTACGTTGCGTTTGCGAGCGCGCCCGCGTACTGCGCCTCGGGCACGGCCACGCTCCCGCCCTGCAGGAGGATTAGGTCGCCCCTCTCGAGCACGGGAAGCATGCTGCACGACGTCACGACGTTGATCGGCGACGACGTCTGCAGGATGAAGCCGAGTATGAACCACGCCGCGAGCGCCGAAGCGAAGGCGATTCCCAATTCCCATGCCGATTGTTTCGCGCCTTTCGCCGATTTGAAGGTATCCTCGGTTACGATTTCGAGGAGTACGACCGCGACCACGCACGCGAAAACGCCGAACGCGAAAAGAACGAAGCCTGTGGCGATGTAGGCGGCCAGAAAAAGCAAGAGCGCGGCGAGCGCGATGTTGCTCCTCGTCCACAGGCCTTTCAAATTCATTTGCCGAGCGCCTTCGCCGCCTTCCCTATCTCGCCGGAAACGTCGGACAGTGCCTTCACCAGTTCCTTCTTCGGCTCGTCGCCCCTGATTTTGATGACGACGTTGCCCTTGAGCGGGTGGTCGTAGTCCGCGGCTGCAAACGTGACGGACCTGTTCTTCAGCAGCCTATCGACTACCATGTTCGCGAGCCCGACGTCGAAACCGTCGAGCATCACGTGCAGTTCGCCCTTCTTGTTCAGAAGAACCTTCGCCATTTCCTCATCCTCCGCACTTTTTGCCTCGTCGCTCACCCTCGTTCGCTCCTCGCAAAACCTGCACTAAACCCTCATTCCGTACTTCATCTTCCGCCTGTATTTCGCGTACTTGTCCTCGAACGAGAATCTAGCGGGATGCGCGCTTTCCGCTTCGCCGCCGCAGGCGCATTTCTCCTTCATTGTGTATTTTCCGCAAAGCGCGCAGCGACGCATCCTCATTTCTTCGCCCTCTCCATCGAATACTCGACGTTCTTCGCCGCCGAAAGCTTCGTCTCAACTGCGTCGAGCGCCTTTTCCGCGGTTTTGTAGTCGCCCGCGGTGACCGTGAGATAATACTGCGGCGCGCCGACGTAGTGCACCGCTACGCCCGACTTCGCTATTTCCCCGAGAATCTTCTTGACATCGCCGATTCCGTCGGGAGCGTATGACTGCAACGTCAGGGTCGCGCGCACCTCGACCTTCTTCGGCTTGATTTCCTGCTTTGCGACTTCCTCGAGCGCGGCGGCCCACTGCTTCCCGGCTTTTTCGCAGGGCGCGCCGGCTGCTATCCGCTCAAAAGCCTCGTACAGCGTCCCGAATTCGGCGACGAGCGCAGCCTCGACGTCCTTCGCCTGGTCAGGCGTCTTTCCGGCCTTCAGCGCCGCGCGTTCGAACAGCTTCGCCCCCCTCTTCGCGCTCTTGA
>PEXZ01000065.1:2006-3420 GCA_002763345.1 Candidatus Micrarchaeota archaeon CG08_land_8_20_14_0_20_59_11 | reverse complement strand
GCTCCCATGCAGGTTCCCGCGGAAGAAGAAGACCGGCTGAGTGACGAGGAAATGGCGGCGGCGATGTCAATGCTCGCCCAAAAAGGAGAACTGTGATGTCGATAGACTATGGCGACCGGGTTTTCTGGTGGGGCGGCGTTCGGCTGCTCGTAGGCGACGAGGTGATTCTGAAGGTGGGGGCGCCGGGCCTCTACGTGCAGAGCATCGGGGTCAACGGAAAGAACATCCGACTGCGGCGCATCGCGCAGCAGCCGCCTCGATACGACAAGGCGCAGACTCCGCGCGTGCTGCAATTGCAGCCGAAGTCGGAGTCGGAAGTGGATGTCGAACGTCTGCCCCGCGGCACACACCTTGTACTGAACGGCGGCGTGCTCGAAGTGATGCAGGGTGACAAAACAGTGCGGTTCGACGGGCGGACTCAGTGGGTGCTGTACCTCGAACAGGCCGGGACCGCGGCGTCGTTTCGTTCCTTGCCCGGATGGACCGAGACGGCAATCGAGTTCCAGGACTATTCCGGAGGCGCGCGGAAGAAAAGCAGTGTGATACCCGGTACTGTGAAAGCGGACACGAAAATACGAAGTGGGGAAAGCGCGCGGAGCCCCGGTAAAGGCGCGCAGCCTCGTGTATGAGGAGAGCTGCTGTGGGTGAGGAAAAGGGTCAGGAGAGCGCGGATTCGGCCCCCGCAGGCGAAACAACCGTTGTTGAAGCTCCCCAAACGGAGCAGGGGCCCACGGTCCCCAGCGAAGGTGGCGGCGGTATAGGAGCGGTGTCGCCGACCGCGGAAGAGGGCATGCCGGAAGGACTGGGAGAGCGCGCGCAGGAAAGGTTTCGTCAACTGGCGCGCGAGCGCAAAGCGGCAAAGGCGGAATCGGAGCGGCTGAAGGCGGAAGCGGCCGCGGCCGGCGAAGCCCGGCAGAAACTCGAATTCGACGTGGCGATGCTGAATGATCGGGTGCAGCAGCTGCTGCAGCCCGCGGGTACGGAAAAGGCGAAGCCGGACCCGTATGAAACGCTCGTCTCGGCCATACCCGGTTTTCCGCCGGAACTGGTGAACGACATGAGAAGTGTCAGTGAGTTCGCCAAACAGCAGCGGCTCGCAGCCGAGGAGCGCTTGTTTCAGGAACACTTGGATGCGGCGGAGGACGTGGCTTCGCAGTACGGCGACACGTCGTTCAATCGTGAACGGCTGGAGCGGGAATGCTGGAACCGCGGCCTTGATCCGCTTGCCGTTGAGTGGAAACAGGCCAAGCAGGCCGCCGGCAGGCGCGCGGCGGGTGAGAAAAAGGGACAGGAGCAGGCGGTGCTGAACGCAGGTGTCGGTGCGATGGGGCCGTCGTCGGGCACGGTACCGGCCGGAACGCTTCCGCAGAGGAAGCCCCAGGGCTGGAACAGCGAGATGCTGCAATATCTCAAG
>PEXZ01000065.1:1308-1780 GCA_002763345.1 Candidatus Micrarchaeota archaeon CG08_land_8_20_14_0_20_59_11 | reverse complement strand
GGAGTTCGAGTTCAACGTGGATTCCGTCACCCCGGCGGGCGACACGCTTGCGGTGGACTGTCTGACGAGCGACACTACGATCACCGTAACCGATGCGTCGCTCTACCAGATCGGTGAAATAATCGCGCTGCCGGACCCGACGGCGCAGACAATCGAAATCGCGCGCATTACGGCGCTGGATGAAGGCACGAACGTGCTGACGCTGGCCACAAGGCCGTATGCCGGCACGAAAGCCGTGAACACCGTGCCGAGCGCAACGCTCTTCAAGCGGATGGGCGTCTCGGGCGACTTCGACAGAAATACCGTCGCGACCGCAGTGAGCGAACCGGCGCGCAGATGGTACGGCTACATTCAGCAGTGGGAATGGGGGGCGAGTGTCGAGGATATACTGGAGCAGACCGACACCCTGGACAGCAGCATGTTGAACGCGCACAAGAAGAAGACGATGGAAATTCTGATGGGGCAGGTCAAC
>PEXZ01000065.1:245-1128 GCA_002763345.1 Candidatus Micrarchaeota archaeon CG08_land_8_20_14_0_20_59_11 | reverse complement strand
CTGATGCTTCCCATCGCGCAGGGCGGAGTACCGAGCAAGATATTCGCCGACCAGATCGGGATGCGATGCCTGGAGACGTGGACGAGGTCGAAGGTCGAGACAGGGCAGGACAACGCGAAGCTGCAGCAGAAAATATCCGAAGTGGCATCCACCGCGATTCCGCCCGTCAGAGTCTATTTTGACTCCTCGATCGGCAGGATCGAGAGCAACACCCCCGGAAGGACGGGACGTATTCTCGTGCTCGACAAGCGATACGTCGGGAAAAAGTTCATGCAGAACGGCGGCACGATGCGCTGGAGGCCGGAGCCGCACACAGGCAACGTGACGACCGGGTTCTTCAGATTGCAGTGCGGTCTGCAAATCAGTCACTCGGAATGTCACCTTGACATCTGTGACTTCAGCGGACCCGCATAGTCGAGGCGTGGAGGGTGAAGGGGGACACGATTCCCTCTTCATCCTTCCACGGACCGCAATAGGAGTGATGACATGAATGAGCCGAACAAAAAGGGTGAAGTCAGCCCGGATGCGGATATAGCGAACGCGGCGACGTCCGCGGCCAAGGAGTTTCCGTTGTGCACGCGGTGGAAGCGCGTGTCGTTCTGGGCGCGGTTCAAGCTCGACGGCGCCGGAACCGGCCAGGTGACGCTGACCATAATCACGTCGCCGGACGGCAAAAACTTCACGACGACCGCCGAACAGATACACAAGCTGAACGCGACGGCGGCCGGGACAGTCGAAGTCATATCGGGGGCGCTGGTGCTCGACGTGACCGGGTTCGGGTCTCCGCTGAAGTGGACAATCCAGAACCAGGGCGGGGCGGGCATCACGAAGGAAAACTGCTTCGTGATGTGGCGCGCCGCGTTCGACGATTGAGCGGGGAGGG
>PEXZ01000065.1:0-147 GCA_002763345.1 Candidatus Micrarchaeota archaeon CG08_land_8_20_14_0_20_59_11 | reverse complement strand
ACCGGCTGCAGTCGGCGCGGCGGGCGGAGTACGCGCCGCTTTCGACGCCGGTCACTACGCCCACCGGCGTGTGCACGCTGCCGCAGGGCCGGTACGCGGTTTCGCCGGGCGACGGCGGGACGCACAAGCTGCTCTACACCGCGGCGA
>PEXZ01000001.1 GCA_002763345.1 Candidatus Micrarchaeota archaeon CG08_land_8_20_14_0_20_59_11 | reverse complement strand
TTCTTTTTCTCTGCACGCTCAGCAGCTTCTGCACGAAACTCTCCTTCAGGTTCAGGATTTCGCGCGCCATCTCCATGCCGCCGATTACGTCGGGCATCACGATGACGTCCGCGCCGGCGCGGTGCAGTTTGCTCACGGCGTCCTCCGTGTAGGCGCGCGTCGCGATCTCGATGCCGGGTGTGATGTCCTTGACGGTGAGCGTGAGAAATACGTTGGCGCTGTCGCTGTTGAGCGCCGCCACGACGCGCTTCGCCCTGCGCACGCCCGCCTTCTCGAGCACCGCCACGTCGAGCGCGTCGCCTTCGATGCACGGTATCCCCCGTTCGGCGAGCGCATCGCACACGCGCTTGTCCACGTCCACGACGACGTAGGGCACCTTCTTGTCCTCGAGCACGTTCCCGATTGTTTTGCCGAGCGCGCCGTACCCGCATATCACCATATGGTTGCGCATCGAAGCGATTTTCCTTGCCATTTTCCCACCACCAAGCTCGTTTTTGACGAAGAACTGCACGCCCTCCGACACGAGAAACACTATCACCACCATCGTCGTCAGCCCGAGCAGAACGTGTATCGCCTTCGTGCTCATGCTCGCAGAGGCGCTACAGTCCACGTACAGCGACGTGCACGCGGTTTCCAGAACCGCGTCGCCGACCGCCTTCTTTTCGATTATCACGAAATTGGCGACCGAAAGCATGAAGACGCAAACCAGCACGAGGAGGAACGGCGCATACCTCCTCCATGACGGCGTTCCCGCATTTTCAAAGGTAGCATGAGCACCCAAGAGCGCTCACCCGATTATCCAGCACTTCGGGCCTTCGAGCGGAAGCAGCCCCGCTTCCGCGGAGTACTGCTTGCACGTCGCGAAGGCGAACGCGACGAGCAGAAGCGCGATGAGAACAAGCGCTATTGCGCCCCATATTGCCCAGTTCCACTTGGGGAGCTTGAATTTCAACTGCGGCAGGAAGCCCGCTTTTGACGCGCCGGGGGAAGAAACAGCCGCGGCGCCTTCCTCCTTCTTCTCCCCGCCAGCTTTCATTATCCTGAAGGCTTCCGTTACCTCCTCGTCCTTCCAGCCGGCGTCGGCGCACGCCTTGCGTATCGCCGCCTCGCCGAATCCGTCGTCGAGGCATTTCTTCGCGTAGTCGATGAGTTCCCTGTTCGCCATCGCAGAGAGCAGCGCGGAGAGGAATATAAATCTTTTCAGATGACTCTCTTCAGTTCATCGAGCTTTGCATGATGCTGCCGATGCAGCATCCGACAAGGCCCTCAGCAATACCTCTTATCATCACATAGCCCCGGGCAGATTCGAACTGCCGTCCTAGGCTTCCTCCTGCGCCGCCTTACACGACGCGCGCTTTGGCGCGCGTCAAACAAGGGACGCATCCAGAGGCCCATATCCTTGACCACTAGACGACGGGGCTTTCCGCTAAAAGTTATTAACGGGCGTATTTATCTGTATTTTTATGAAACCTTCGGTGGATAAGAAAAAGTGCATAGGATGCGGTTTGTGCGCCAGCATATGCCCAGACGTCTTCGAGATGGGAGCGGACGGGAAATCCCGCGTGAAGAACGCCGCTGGCTGCGCCAAATGCGACTGCAAACGCGCCGCCGAGTCCTGCCCAGCAGGCGCGATATCGCTCCGTTAAAGGACTTCCATCTTCCCGAATTTGCCGAGCGTGAGCTGCAGCTTGCTCTGCCACGTGTTCACGTAGCCGTTCGTTATCTTTATCTTCGAGCCTTCGCGGACTTTGTCGATGGCGTCGTTCCACAGAACGAGCGTCATCGTGCCCGAGTCGTCGCGAATCGTCGCGTTTGCGACGCGGAGGTTGCGCCCCATCTTGTTTATCTCGCGCGTGTCCTCGATGCCGACTATCTCAGCTTCTATCTCGACGTTTCCAGTTCCCTGCGTAAGTTCGCTTATTTTCATGAGACAACCCCTCCGTTTAAAAAGCGCGACTTCTTTTTTGTAATGCGGCAATAAAAACATTTGGGTGGTGTCTGGGATGAAGGAACTTCTTAAGCAATTGAGCGAGCTGAGCGCGCCAACCGGCGGCGAGGAGGAGGTGGCGGAGTACCTCGCGCGCGAGTTCAGGAAGTCGGGCTTCGACGTGCGTCGCGACACGTTGGGCAACGTCATCGCGAAAAAAGGAAAGGGGAAAAAGGTGATGGTAGTCGCGCACATGGACGAAATCTGCATGGCCGTTATGGGAATCACGAAGGAGGGATTCATCAAGTTCACGAAAATCGGGGGCATCTACGACGGCATCCTAGGTTCGTCCCGAGTTGTCCTGCACGCCAAGGGCAGGAAAATCACGGGCATCATCGGCATGAAGCCGCCCCACCTCATGAAGGAAGAGGAGAGCAAGAAGATGCAGGAGTCCGATGCGATGTACGTCGACGTCGGCGCGAAGGACAAGAAGGCGGTCGAGGAGATGGGCATCCGACCGGGCACGCTCATATCGTTCGCCTCGAAGTTCGAGGAGCTGAACCACGACAAGGTCGTAGGAAAGGCGTTCGACAACCGCGCGGGCTGCGCCATCCTCGTCGAACTCGCGCACGAGATAAAGAATCCGGGATGCGAACTTTACCTCGTCGGAAGCGTCCGCGAGGAGACGGGGCTGTGGGGCGCGGGCGTGTCCGCGTTCGGCATCCAGCCCGACCTCGCGATAGCGACGGACGTCTCGTTCGCCTCGGGCTCGCCCGACGTTTCCGAGGACACCGTGCCCGTGCATTTCAACGGCGGGCCGTCGCTCGGAGTCATCGAGGCTGGCGGGCGCGGACTGATGATGACGAAGAAGCTTATCGAGTGGATTGAGCACCTCGCGAAGCGCAAGAAAATCAAGATGCAGTTCGACGTCATAGACCGGGGCGCCACGGACGCGTCGCGCATGCAATACCTGCGCGAGGGCTTGCTCACCGCCAGCATCTGCGTCCCTTCGCGCTACATCCACTCGCAGAACGAGATGATTTCGCTCTCGGATTTGGAGGAGACGAAGGACCTCATCCGCGAGATAATCCTGAATTTCGATGACTACGAGTGATATGGACCGCCTCCGCCGCCTCCAACGACGCATAGCCGCCGCGGATTTGGACTGCCTCCTGATGGGCAGCCGCGACGTGTTCGACGCCAACACGTTCTATTATTCTGGCGACGCGACGCCGCCGAAAGCCCTGCTCGTAACAGCCGATTCCGCCTATTGCTTCGCCCACCCCAAACAGGAGTGCGCGGGTTTCGAGTGCGTCGAGATGCGGCACTTCAAAAAGCAGCTGACGGATTTCGCCGAAAAACGCCGCGTGAAAAAACTCGGCATCGACATGCATTCCGACATGGCGTTCGCCGCGTTTTACGTCGAAAAGGCGAAGCACGCCTCGTTCGCGAAGCAGCTGCTTTCCCTGCGCGAAATAAAGGACGACGGCGAGTTGCAGGCGCTTCGATTTGCGCAGGATGTGACGAAGCAGTGCGTCGACGAGGCGCTTTCCGAGGGAATCTACGGAAGGACGGAGAACGAAGTCGCAGGCGTGCTCGAGTACAAGGCGCGCTCCCGCGGTTTCCCGCTGAACGCCTTCGAGCCCATCGTTCTCGCGAACGAGCGCGCCGCCGTGCCGCACGGAAAACCCACGCAGTACCGCATCCGCAAGGGCGACGCCGTCATCATAGACGTCGGCGTGCGTGCGATGGGTTATTGCGGAGACTATTCAACAACCATCTATGAGGGCGGGAATAATGGGCTGCGTGATGCGGTTGCCGCTGTCCGCGAAGCAAAGTCCGCCGCAACGAAGAAAGCGCGAGTCGGTGCAGTCGGCTCCGAACTGCGCGATTCCGCCCTCCGCGTCCTCTACGAGCACGGCTTTTCGAAAAACTCCTTCTCCGCGGCGGGACTGAGCGTCGGGCACCAAATAGGGCTGGACGTGCACGAGGGAGCGACGCGGCTTGAAAAAACAAGGCTGCGCAAGGGCATGGCGTTCACAATCGAGCCGGGAATCTACGTCAACGGCAAATACGGCGTGCGTTTCGAGGACGTGATGCTGCTTTGAAGGGCTGGCGCGTAAAGCGGGAGCGTCCCGAGGAGCGCGTGGGCGACGCCGAGGAATATTATGCCGGAGAGGGATGCAGGTATGTGAAGAGCAATGCACTGCGGCGCATTCAGCGCGAACTGACGATGCGCGCGCTCATGCTTCTTCTTCCGCCTCTGAAAGCGCGCGTTCTCGACGCGGGCTGCGGCAACGGTTTCTCGATGGAAGTCCTGCGCGAGGCGGGCTACAGGAAAATCAAGGGATTCGACATTTCGCCCGAGATGATTGCGGAGGCGAAGAAAAAGAAATTCGACGTGAAAGTCGGTGACTTGCGCAAGATTCCGTTCCCGGCGCGTTCCTTCGATGTAATCATTTCCATCTCGGCTTTGCAATGGGTGAAGCCGGAAGGGATGCCGTCAGTTGCAAGGGAGTTCAGGCGGGTTCTTGCTCCCGGCGGCCATGCAGTTGTGCAGTTCTACCCGAAAAGCGAGGAAGATTTGATGTATGCAGCCCGCTGCTTCAAGCACGCGGACCTGAAAACAGCAATGATTACGGAGAACGCGGACAATCCGAGAAAGAGGCGCGTGTTCCTACTTCTTTCGCAGCCGAAAAAATAGCTTGAGCGCCTCGGATTGGAGGTGGCGCACCACCTTGCCGTAGGCGGCAATCATTCGTATTACCTGCGGATGCTTCGCGTGTACGTCCGTCATCGGATGTCCGCGGCCGTCCGTTCCGCTTACGACCAACGAGCCCGGCTCGATTTCGGATTCCATGTTGATGAGCCCCCTGCCGAAGCGCACGCCTATCGGAGTGGAACTGGCGCCGCCGACGATTTCCCTTATCCTGCGCTGGTGTTCGGCGGTAAGCCACCCTTTTTTCGGCGTGAACGTCCCGATTGACACGGGACCCAGTATGAACCGAATATCCGCGACGCCGTTTTTTCCGACTTTGAGGAAGACGCGCGGCTTCCCGTGCGGCAGCCCGTCCACGGTAGGCGCGTCGTATCCCTCGGGCAGGCCGTGCAACACCGAGAAGCGGTTTTCAATCAGCCTTTTATCGCCGTCGAACGCGTACGGTTTTGTTTTTCCGCGCCTCATGTTTCCAGCTCTTCGAGCAGCTTGCCGAGAAACGTGTATCCGCGGACGTTTTTCGGCAGCAGCATCACCTGATTCGCTTCCAGCTCCACTTCCACGTCCCGCGCGGTTGCGCCGTGGCGTTTCATTCCCGCGATTATTTCCTTGTGGACGTGCTTTCCCTTCTTTCCGGTTTTGATGTGCACGCCCCTGTCCGAGAATCCGACCGCCACCCTTCCCAGAATCTTCTCTATTTTCCCAGCTGCTTTCTTCGGCATCCGCATCACCTGTATGGAGAAAGACGCACGCGGTATAAAAGTGTTTTTAAACTACGGGAATTGTGGTGGGCGCTGTTTTCAACCACTACCTGTGGCTTTAAGTAATGGCTGGAAACGGCTGCAAAAGGAGCATTCCTCTGCCTTCTTTTCAAAAAACAGGCGTTTTCCCGCCTTTTTCGGCTTTTCTTCGGCGCGCTCCTTTTCTTTTAAAAACTGAACATTAGCTTTATAAGCGCATTCCGCGAGTATATGTTCCGCGCTTTGTAAATTCAAGGCGTTTTCTGCTGCAGTCCCGGCGCGTTAGAGCGATTTCGCTGTGATAGACGCCCTTTTTCCACTGTGAGCAGGCATGGGCATCCGAATCTTGAATTCGGCTTGCGACAACAGGTCCGAAAGTGATAAGGGTCGTTCTTGCGACTCCTCGCGTCTTCCGGTGGAAGGCGCGAGAACACCAGTTGATCCTGCTGGAGGATACTGCTATCGGATTGCGCCTAAGCCATGCAAGTTTTGTGACTCGGCATGAGTCACGGCGGATGGCTCAGTAACACGTAGTCAACCTACCTTAAGGACGGGGATACCCTCGGGAAACTGAGGTGAAACCCCGATAGGTCAGGAAATCTGGAATGATTCCTGGTTTAAACAGCGCGCGAAACGCAGCGTTGCTGCCTTAAGATGGGACTGCGGCCGATCAGGCTGTTGGTGAGGTAACGGCTCACCAAACCTATTATCGGTAGGGGCTATGGGAGTAGGAGCCCCGAGACGGGCACTGAGACAAGGGCCCGAGCCCTACGGGGTGCAGCAGGCGCGAAACTTCCGCAATGCGCGAACTTCTTTTTCTTTCCGAAGAAAAAGACCTTCACTAGAAGCTTTCTTTTAGTCGAGGTTTTCTTTCACGAAAGAAAAAGTCGGCGTAAAAGCGTGACGGGGGTAGTCCGAGTGCCGTCCTAACGGACGGCTTTTAGCGAGCCTGAATCGCTCGTTGAATAAGTGGTGGGTAAATCCTGTGCCAGCCGCCGCGGTAACACAGGTAGCACAAGTGGTATCCACGAATATTGAGCTTAAAGCGCCCGTAGCCGGCTCGTCAAGTTTCCTGTGAAATCTTCAGGCTTAACCTGAAGGCGTGCAGGAAATACTAACGGGCTCGGGAGTGGGGGAGGCATGGGGTACTGTAGGGGGAGGAGTAAAATCCTGTAATCCTTGCAGGACCGCCAGTGGCGAAGGCGCCATGCCAAAACACGTCCGACGGTGAGGGACGAAGGCTAGGGGAGCAAATCGGATTAGATTTGCCTGGGGAGTAACGCAAGGCTAATAAACTTCTATCGGGAAAGCGTACTATGAGATTAGAACGGCGGGTAGACTCGTTTTTGCAAAAACACTACAACGAGTTCACATGCCTGCCTTCTAGGGAGTACGTCACAAAGAAAGGTAAACAACGATTCCGCTTGCCAAAGCGCTTCACAAAGGAACTCGCGAGGCTGCTGGGGCTCTTGCACGGCGACGGGAACATGTCCGGAAACCGGATTTTGTTCACGGACAAGTGCAAGCCGTTCCACGCCAAGATTCGCGCGCTGTTCAGAAAGGAGTTCGGCTTAACGCTGAACCTCTTCGAAGACAGATTGCGAAATTCTTGCTATAGTCATACCAAAAACAAGGTGATTTACGAGTTCTTCGTCGAGGTGCTCGAAGCTCCGCGGGGTGCCGTGCGGGCAAACCTGCGAATCCCAAAGTTCATTTGGGATTGGAGCGACGAGCTCAAGTCTGCCTACGTAGGCGGGCTGTTCGACGCCGAGGGAAGCGTGAGCAAAAGACAGGCGGAAATCGGGTTTTATTCAACCTCCGAAGAACTCTTTGACTTCGTGAAGGCATTCCTTCAACGAAGCGGCATTTCCTTCAGCGTTTACCGCCGAAGGAGGCACAAAAACGAAGAGTTCGAAATCCACGTTTACGGCAAAGATGATTTGAAACGCTTTGCAAGAGAAGTCGATTTTTTTCATCCCGAAAAGAAGAAGAGATTAGCCTTGTTCCTCAGGCACTAAAAACCCGAGTAGTCCTAGCAGTAAATGATGCAGACTTGGCGTCGCATCCGCTTCGTGCGGATGCGGTGCCGTAGGGAAACCGTTAAGTCTGCCGCTTGGGGAGTACGGTCGCAAGACTGAAACTTAAAGGAATTGGCGGGGGAGCACCACAAGGGGTGGATGCTGCGGTTCAATTGGACTCAACGCCGGGAAGCTCACCAGGAAAGACGGCAGAATGAAGCTCAGACTAAAGATCTTAGCCGACAAGCCGAGAAGTGTTGCATG
>PEXZ01000075.1 GCA_002763345.1 Candidatus Micrarchaeota archaeon CG08_land_8_20_14_0_20_59_11 | reverse complement strand
GCGCCGATTGCACCGGTGACGAACAAATAGGAGACGCTCGCGAAAACCGACGTGGAGGAGACGAGCCCGCCGAGCAGGGCGGAGAGATAAACGAGCCCCGGATAGTTGCCCGACACCCACCCTATTGCGAGGTTCACCACGAGGAAAACCGTGGCGAACTCCACTGCCATGCGCAGCGAAAGGGGCTCGCGTTCAACCGGCACGCGCATCCGCACGTTGCGCAGCCCGTTCCAAGCCAGCGTGAGGAACAGCACGAACGCGATTACGAGGAAAAACGACGCCCTGGCGAGCAACTGCGGGGAGACTATCAGGACCAGCACGGCGTCGCTGAGTATGGAGCCGGCAGAGGCGGTGAGAAGCACGGTGAAGAGCATGTCCCTGTCTCGGGTTTTCCTGGAGAACACCGCGACCGCCGCAACCGAGGATATGAATCCGCTCGCCAGCGAGGCGTAGAGCAGCGCGCGCTCGTGGAAGTACTTCGAGATTATGTGGACGGCGAACGAGAGCGCTGCGAAAACTACGACTATCGTCCAGAAGAACTTCGGGCTGAAGGACGCGCCGAGGAGCTCTATCGGCGACTCCGGCAGCTGCGGGTAGATGATGAACGCGATGATGGCGAAAATCAGGACGTCGATTATCTCCTTCTTCGAAACCGTGCGCGCGAGCGAGTGAAATTCCTTCTTCTCGACGAGGAGGTATGTGGAGGCAATGGCGGCTATGCCCGCCTCCATGTACAACCCCATGCCGAACAGCACGCCGAGCAGGTAGACGAATGGAATCATCAGCGTCGTCGTGAGCCCGCCCTCGTGCATGCGCATCGCCTTGAAGTAATAATACAGCGCGGCGAGCGCGAACGAGCCGATGAGGCCTATGGCGGGCATCATCAGCGACGAATCGCCGATTGCGGCGAGAAGCATTCCGAGAAAGGAAGCGAGAGCGAGCGTGCGCGTGCCGATGAGCGGGTGGTGCGTGCGCTCGCGTTCCAGCCCGATTAGTCCGCCTGCTGCGAGCGCGAGCAACGCCTTGAGGAAGAAATCCGCCAGCGGAATCATGCGCGCTTGCGCCCCTCTTTCTTCACTGCCTGGGCGACTGCTTTCATCTTGGCAAGTGAGGACGCCTCGAAGGCGTTGCCGACGTGGATGCCGTGCGCACCTGCTTTTATGCACTCGGCAGCCTGGGCGGGAGTGCGCACGCCGCCTGCATTGAAGTAGAGAACCTCCCCGCCGCACGCCTTCGCGACCATGGACACCAGCGCCGCAGGCGCCGGCTTGGGGGCGCCGCTTCCCGCGTCGGTTATAACGACCTTCGAGCCGCTGTACCGCGCAGCCAACGCACACGCGGCTGCCAAGTCTCCGCGCTCGCGGGGCACGGCGTTCGCGTTTCCAATCCAGCCCACTGCGCGGCCGGGCTCGATGATGACATATGCCGTGGGAATCGCCTCGATCTTCATGCGCGCGACTACCGGAGCCGCCTGTATCTGGGCGGTGCTGAGCCAGTAAACGTCGCGGGAATTGAGCATGTGCATGAAATACACGGCGTCCGCGAACGGCGACAGGCCGCTGATGTTCCCGGGATAGAGCACTATCGGGATTGTTCCGCCGATGGACTCCTTAATCATCTTGATGGACTCGTCCAGCAGCGTGCCCTGCGCGCCGATGCTTCCGCCTACGAGTATTGCATCCGCGCCCGCCTCAAGGCTTTCCTTCGCCACCTTCGCACCCTTCTCGAGGAAGAGCTTGTCGGGGTCTATGAGCGAGAATAGCATCGCGCCGTCCTTGTCTAGGACCTCGCGATAGTAGCGCATAACGCCGTTGTGGAACATCGCATCACACCTCTTTAAAATTAGGGGGCACTTATTAAAACAGTTGGTGGGCGTATGCGCGTTCTGGTAACCGGAGCGAAGGGAAGACTCGGAAAACGGTTAGTGCGCGCCATGTCTGGGAAGTACGAAGTAAGGGGAATCGACAGGGACGACGCCGACTTGATGGAAGCCAGCGACGAACAACTGGCGAAACTCCTGAAAGGCACCGGCGCCGTCATTCATTTGGCGGGCATTTTGGACTATGGGGCGCCCGACGAAGTAATCATGCACATAAATTGCGGGGCTACCGACAGGCTGGCAACCGCCGCGAAAAAAGTAGGCGTCAAACGCTTCGTCTTCATGTCCTCGTGCTCGATATGGCACGGCAATAGCCTGCCGGTTCCCATTACGGAAAATACGCCGCCCTCGCCCGACAGCGCGTACGGAAGAAGCAAGATGTGCGCGGAAAAGGCGGTGCGCGAAAGCGGCGTTCCCTTCGTCATCATACGCGCGCCCGCGATTTACGGGAAGGATTTCAGGGAAGGGTTCGGCGCCGTAGTCAAACTCGTCAGGAAAGGAAGGATGCCGGTTATCGGAAGCGGAAAAAACAGAATCGCGTTCGTTCATGTCGACGACGTGGTGCGCGCCATTACGCTCGCCATTAAAACCAAAAACATCAACGAGGACTATAACGTGACAAGCGGCGAGACGCTTACTCAGGAGGAATGCCTTCGTGCCGTAGCCAAGGCGTGCGGCGTCGAGCCGAAATTCCTCCGCCTGCCCGTAATCGTCGCGAAAATCGCCGCGTTTCTCATGGGCATCAGGCAGCGCTACATCGGCGAGCTCATCGAGAACCGAGTTTTCGGCATAACGAAGGCGCGCTCGCTGCTGAAATACTCCCCGAAGAAGCGCATCTCCGACGGATTGAAGGGGATGGTTTAGGTGGCGGACAAGGAGGGCATTAAGGAGCGCTACGCGGGACTGATTACCGAGGACAGGGCCGCTGCGATGGCGGCTCCGAAACCGATGAACGCGCTGAAGGACGGGGAGGAGACGACGGTGCGCGTCCGCGTTCTCGGGATACCCGCGCAAAAAACCTTCGAGCGCAACGGCAAGCCCGGGTGCTTGTGTTCCATGCGAGTCGCCGACAAAACCTCGGAAGGTGCCCTCGTTCTCTGGAACCGCGATGCCTCGATGGCGGAGACGCTGAGGCGCAACGACGCCGTCGAAGCGAGAAACGTGCTCGTCAAGAGCGCGTCGCCGGTTGAGTTCCATTCCATACTCATTACCGAAATCGAGAAAATAATGGCGGACGACGATTCCCTGCCGCCCAAGGACAGGACGCCATTCCTGAAAATTTCCGAACTCCGCCACGGCGTCCCCTCTTTTGATTTCGAGGGGCACCTTCTCGAAAAAAGCTCCGTGCGCCTGTTCGAAAAGAACGGGAAGAAGGGAAGCGTCGCTAACCTCGTGATTGGCGACGGCGAGGCGCGCGTTACTGCTGTTTGCTGGGACGCGAACGCGGAATACACCGAACGACTGCGCGTCGGCGACGCGGTGCTTGTCGAGGGCGCGTACCTGAAGAACGGCGAGGCGCAGGTCGGGAGGGGGAGAATCGTGCGCGACGTTTCGCGGGAGCGCGACGAGGAAGCCGCGAAGAAATTGTACCCGCGCCGCAAAATCTCGGAACTGAGGGGGGGCGAAACCGCCCTTGTCGAAGCCGAGGTTTCGGCGGTATTCGAGGCGCGCGTGATAAAGAAGTGCAGGGACTGCGGGGCGAAGAAGCCGTGCGCGTGCGGCGGAGCCGAACGCGATTTGCTTCTGGTCACGGCCGAATTGAGGGACGATAGCGGCGCGCTGCGCTGCGCCTTTTTCGACGAGGAGGCGCGCTTGCTGCTCGGCATAAAACTGAGCGGCGTCGAGGTGCAGACGCTCCTCGAAATAAAGCGCGACTACATAAGGGGAAGGAAAATCGCGGCGGTCGTGCTTCCGAAAACTGGGCTCAGCGGACGGCTCGAAGGAGTCGTGAAGAAAATCCTGTGAGCAGCGCGCGCACGCGACGGTGAAGAACCGCAAGCGACTCGTCGTTCTTCAAAACAGCGTCCGCCATCTTCCTTACCTTGCGCAGCGAATGCCCCCATTTCTCGCCGTCCGCCATTTCCCGCGCGTCGACTTTCCTGAAGTCCGCGAACGAGGAAATCTCGCCCTCGCGGGCGCGCTTTTTCGCACGCGCGAAACGCACACTAAGGGGCGCATCGACGAAAATCAGGACGAACCGTTTCCCGAACGCCTTGCGCAGCGCCTGCGCCTCACCTGCGCAGCGGATGGAATCCACCACGGCATTGCCGCGCACCCGGCGCGCCTTGGCGGCAATCCGTCCGGCGAGAACTCCTGTGCCGTATTTTTTGCGGAGCGCGTTTCCAAGTGCGCGGAGGGATTTGCGGGTAACTGGCTTGCGTTTTTTCCGCAACGCGTGGCGCAACTCGTCGCTGAGGCTGAATGTTTTCGCCCTGAGAATCTTCGCGGCTTCG
>PEXZ01000019.1 GCA_002763345.1 Candidatus Micrarchaeota archaeon CG08_land_8_20_14_0_20_59_11 | reverse complement strand
ATACAAGTTCGAGCCAACAGCGGCGATGAAGGACAATCTCGAGGAGCAGACGCGGAAAATCGTTGAGAAGGCGAAGGCGGTCAACGCCAAGCGCATGGTGATAGACTCCGTAACCGCGTTCTCGTTCTGGATAGAGGAGCCCGCGAAACTTCGCTACGCGATGTACCTGCTCATCGAGGAGCTGCGCAAGATAAACTGCACGACGCTCCTTACGTGCGAGACTGCAGGCGGCAAGAACGACCTGAGCAGGTTCGGGGTTGAGGAGTTCCTGGTTGACGGCATCCTGCAGGTGCACTTCACCCCTCACAACCGCGCGCTCTGGGTGCGCAAGATGCGCGGGACGAAGCACGATACGCGCGTCCACCCGCTGAGCATCACGGACACGGGCTTGTCAATTGACCCGAAGCAGGAAATCATGTGGGAAGCGATTACCTGAATTTCCACAATCGTGGAAACCGCCATCGTCAATCGTGGAAAAATCGCAAGTGATTTATTAGGGCACGCAATGAGTGACGGAAAATGGTCGACTATCTGGCGGACATCGCACTGCTGCTCGGCGCGGCCGCTGTCGCCTACCTGCTGTCCAAAACGCTGTTCGCGATAATCATCAAGCTGATGGAGCGCGCGACCAGCAGGACGAAGACCACGCTTGACGACCGCCTGCTGCGCGTGCTCGAGCGGCCGGCGCACTTCGCTGTCATACTGGTTTTCCTCTACTTCGCCTATCTGCATACGGACTTCCCGACGCTGTTCGACGGCGGCGGAATCGCGCTCTTCACTCCCGCGGCGATAATGATATGCGTCTACGCCGTGATGCGCGTCGCGGAGGCTTTCCTGGATTGGTACGCCGAGGAGGGCGCGCCGCACAGGGGCGCGTCGGTTACGAGCATATCGGACACGCTCAAGCGCGTCGCGAACATCGCGATAATCGTGATAGGCGGCGCGATGGTGCTCGGCGTGTTCGGCGTGGAGATAACGCCGATAATCGCCAGCCTCGGAATCGCCGGGCTCGCTGTTGCGCTCGCGTTCCAGGACACTCTCGCGAACTTCTTCGCGGGGGTTTACATCACGGCGGACCGTCCGATAAAAATTGGCGACTACGTCAAGCTCGACAACGGCGACGAGGGCTACGTCGTGAAGGTAGGGTGGCGCACGACGCAAATACGCACGCTTCCGAACAACCTAGTCATCGTGCCGAACACGAAGCTCGCGCAGTCGGTGATAACGAACTACTACTCGCCGGCAAAGGAGATGAGCGTCGTCATTCCGTGCTCCGTGTCCTACGACTCGGATTTGAAGAAGGTGGAGCGCGTCACGGCGGACGTGGCGACGAAGATACAGAAAACCGCGAAGGGCGCGGTTCCCGACTTCGTGCCGTTCATAAGGTTCAACGAATTCGGGGAATCCGGCATAAAGTTCTCGGTCATCCTCCGCGTTCAGGAATACACCGACAAGTACCTCGTCACGCACGAGTTCATGAAGGCGCTGCACAGCCGCTTCAAGAAGGAAAAAATCGAAATCCCGTATCCCAAGCGCGACATCTACATAAGGAAGGGCTAGCGCAGGAGCCGCCGCAACCTCGCTGCGCCTTCTAGAAATGTATAAATTCTACATCGAACAAAGTATTATGCGTTCTTTTTTTTCAGGTGACGCCTGTTAGGGATTATCGGGTGCTTGCAGTGAGAATAGCGATGTTGGGCTGGGAGTTTCCGCCGTTCATGAGCGGAGGTTTGGGCGTGCACTGCGAAAAACTGAGCCACGCCCTAGCCGAGCAGGGGCTGGAAATAGACTTTTACCTGCCAAAGAACGGCTGCAGGATACCTTCCAACGGCGTGAACATTGTGCCGGTGTACTACTCGCAGCAGCACGAGCGCATGGACGAGCGGAACGCCGACCCCTATTACAGGTTGAAGAACGAGATGTCGCTCGTCTCTCGACCGAAAGAGCTTCTTACAAAGCCAAGCGGAAGCCTCAAGAAAATAGACAGGTACAACATCAGGGTGGCCAGGGAAATCAGGCAGCGCAACGCGCGAAAGCGGTACGACCTGATTCACGTGCACGGACGTTTCAACGTGGCGGGCGCGCTGCTCGCAAAGCATTTTACTGGCGTGCCGGTGGTGTGGACCGTGCACAGCACCGCTTTTGACGAGGCGGCGGAATTCGAACCCGATCCGCTGCAGCTCGCCACCGAGAAGCTGGGCGCGAGGCATTCCGACCGCGTGATTGCGGTGTCGAGGCTTACGCGTTCGAAGATAATCGGCGGCTTGAATGCCCCGCCGCGCAAGGTGTCCGTGGTGTACAACGGCATCAACTCCGCAGACTTTTCAGCGACAAGGAGGAAACACAAAAACAAGAAGGTCCTGTTCCACGGCAGGCTCACTGGCCAAAAAGGTCCGAAATATTTTTTGCTGGCAGCCAAGAAGGTCATGGAAAAAACGGACGGCGTGGAGTTCGTGATGAGCGGCAAGGGCAATCTCGGCGACAACCTCAAGGCGTTCGCGAAATCGCTTCGCATCAAGTCCAACGTCTCTTTTCCGGGCTTCGTCTCTAAAAGGGCGTTGCCTTCGCTTTACGCGAGCAGCGACGTGTTCGTTCTGCCGAGCGTTTCCGAGCCTTTCGGCATAACCGTCCTTGAGGCGATGGCAGCCGGCACACCCGTAGTAATCTCGAAAACGTGCGGCGTGGGCGAGGTAATCAGGAACTGCCTGAAGGCGGACTACTGGGACGCCGACGCGATTGCGGAAAACGTCTGCAGGGTGCTGGACAACGAGCGCCTGGCGCAAAAGATGAGCGAGAAAGGCAGGCGGGAGATAGGGCGCCTGAGCTGGGATCGCGTGTCAAGCGATACAATTAAGGTGTACGGGAAAGTAGCCTAATCGAGGCCTCGGCATGAAAAAGGTCCTGTTTATTACGAGCGAACTCCAGAAGCCCGTCGGCGGACTGCACCGTTACGCCGTAGAACTACTGCCGGGATGGCGCGATGCATACAACAAAAAGAAAACGGATTTCGAGCCGCTTGTGCTCGGCATGAAGGACCCGTTGTCCCCTGCGGGGGAACTCGTGCCTTCGAAGGAATTTGACGGCGCCTGGGAGGCTGAAAGGGGGGGCGAGAAATGCCTGTTCCTTGAGCCCGACCTGGACGCCGGGCAGAGGGAAAAGTTCGAGGAAAGGCTGTGGAAGGAATTCGGGGTGAACTCCCTGAAGGCCGATCATTGGGGATTGTACCAGCAGCTCGCCGGGTTCTGGAAGAAGGCGGGCGAGTTCGCCGGGCGCCTGGAGTTCGACGTTGTTGACTGTCAGGACTGGCTTTCCTTCCCAGCCGGCTTCCTGATAAAAAAATCGCTTGGCAAGCCGCTCGTGTGCAGGTTCCATTCGGGCGAGTTCGGGCGCGCCCTGGGCAAGCCCGATATGGAAAGCGCGCAGGCGGGCATAGAGGCGCGCGCCCTGCGCGAGGCGGACTTCGTGCAAAGCGTTTCCGTGAACGAGCTGCGCTTCGAGCTGGCGAACCTCATGCCAATGGCAGGCGAACTCGAGCCGGAAAAGAAGAGGTCGTTCGAGGAAGCCGTCGGGGGCGAGCTGCCGGCATTGGAGTGGGTAGGACAGTGGTGCGGCGCGCTTCCAAACGGCGTGGACTTGCGGGAATGGCGCGGCATGGCCGCTCCGGAAATCAAGCTCGGCCGCCAGGTTTTCGAGAGCGCTTTCCCGGAACAGAAAAGATTCCTGTTGTTCATCGGCAGGCCCGCCCACCTGAAGGGAATCTTCGTGCTGCTCGACGCCATGAAAGAGGTCGATGCGGGCCTGCTCGTGTGCAGCCAGTTCGACGAGGAAAAACGCAACGAATTCATAGAAAGGATTAGCTCCCTCGGCCTGAAGGGGAAGGTCGTGGTCCGCGACGGCTGGATAAAAGAGACGCTCAAGAAGGCGCTGTTCTGCAGCGCGGACGCCATCGTCTTGCCGTCCCTGTACGAGCCCTTCGGGATAGTCGCCCTCGAGGGAATGGCTGCCTCGCTGGCATGCCAAGAAAACGGAATGAGGGGACCGGTTGTGGTCGTCGGCGGCTCCGGCGGGATGCAGGAGATAGTGAAGGACGGCGAGAGCGGCGTCGTGATTCCGGTAAAGGACTTCAAGATGGAGGCAGGCGACCTGGCGGGAGGCATCAACAAGGCGCTTGACAGGAACAACCGCAAGAGAATCAGCGCAACTGCCGCAGACCGCGTCAGGGAAAGGACGTTCGAGTGGCGGCACGTGGCGGAGAGGATGGCGGAGGTATACGGAAAGGCGATTGAAAACCGCTCGGCTTCCTGAGCCCGGGAATTCGCCAAAGCGCGACGTGCGCAGGCGCTAGCGCCGCAGGAGCCGCCGCAGTTTCGCCGCATTCCTTTTCTGGAATTTCAGCAGCAGCGGAAGCGCCTCGTCCGG
>PEXZ01000072.1 GCA_002763345.1 Candidatus Micrarchaeota archaeon CG08_land_8_20_14_0_20_59_11 | reverse complement strand
AATTATTCCCGCGCCTGCAAGCAGGCAGGCATTACTGGAAACTCGCAGGAACGGCACGGCGATTATCGTCGACAAGCCTATCAGGTGCAACACTCCGAACACGACGAAACCTTTGCCGAGAAACGCCCAGGTGACGAGAGTAATGAGCAGCCCGATGCCGAAAAGCTTCGCTCCCCGCATCAACGCCCACTTATTCCCGTGCTTTCCCACTGCCAACCACATCGACGCCCCGGCGATGAAAACGAACGTGGCGACTGTTGCTCTCGCAAACCACCACCAGAACCCCTGAGTTGCGTCGAAGGCGCGCACGCCGAAGAAATCGAGCGCAACCTGCCAGTTGAAGGCAACCATTGCGATTACGGCGGCGGCGCGGCCGAAGTCGAGTTGCCAGATGCGTTCCTGCATGCGCGAGCCCCCTTACCTCTTAACAGCATAATTTAAAAAGAGGCGCTGCGAAGGTAATTTCCGTATTTTGATAAAGAGGTGGGAAACAACATGCCTGACTTGAAGAAAGCGGACCTTGCAGGGCCGGGAATCGGCACCTACGAGGAAGTGGAAAAAGTGCTGCCAGCCGATTATGAATCGCTTCTCGATCCCTGCGAGACGCAGAAAGCGATTTACTCGGTCAAGAATTACATCGAGGAGGGGTTGTGCAAGGAATTGAACCTCATGATGGTCCAGGTGCCGCTCATCGTGGACGTCGAAAGCGGGGTCAACGACATGCTCGACCGCGACGGTTCGCGAACGCCCGTCCAGTTCCACGTTTCCAACGATTACAACAAGCACCCGGTCGACGCGCAGGTGGTGCAGGCGGCAACCAAGTGGAAGCGCATGGCGCTGAAGCAGTACGGCTGCAAAATCGGCGAAGGAATCTGCACGGATATGCACGCCGTGCGCAAGGACTACTTCCTCGACCACGACCACAGTTGCTACGTGGACCAGTGGGACTGGGAGAAAGCAATCACTGTTGAAGACCGAACCCTCAAGTACTGGAAGGAGACCGTGCGCAAGATTTGGAAGGTGATAGTCGGCGCCGAGAAGCACGTCCAGAAGGAGTTTCCGCAGCTCAGGACGGAAAAATACCCGAATTTGCCGGAAGAAATCAAGTTCCTGCACGCGGAGGAAATCCTCGACATGTTTCCCGACCTGCCGCGGAAGCAGCGCGAAACTGCGGTTCTGCAGAAGTATTCCGCCGTCTCCATACTGGGGATAGGCTGGCCGCTCAAGGACGGCTACCCGCACGAAATGCGCGCCGCCGACTACGACGACTGGGTGACGGAAACGGTTTCCGACAGCGGCAAGCCCATGCACGGCTTGAACGGGGACATTCTCGTCTGGAACCACGTGACGAAGCGCAGGCACGAGCTGATGTCCGGGGGCATCCGCGTCACGCCCGAAACCCTTAAGGTGCAGCTAAAGATGTCCGACCAGCTCGACTCGCTGAAACTTCCTTACCACAAAGCCATCATGAACAACGAGATTCCGCTGAGCGTCGGCTCGGGAATAGGGCAGGGACGCACGCAGATGCTGCTCCTGCGCAAGGCGCACATAGGCGAAGTCACGGTAAGCGTCTGGCCGAAAATACTCAAGGAAATCTGCGCGAAGAAGAACATACACGTCCTCGAGTAGCCTTTCCCAGCCGCGCAAATCCCGCAGCAGTTCATCAAGCCAGCCGGGCAGTTGGCCGCTAATACAAAGTGCGTTGGGAAGGTTTTTTAAAAAGCCCCGAATGAGCATACCGAAGGTGAAACGATGAAAAAAATACTCTTGTTCCTTGTTTTTGGGATGCTCGTCGCGGGCTGCGTGCAACAGCAGGCTCCGCCCGCCGCGTCCCAGTCCCCGACATTCGCCGCAAGCGTTGCCGAGCTTCCTTCCCCTGCTCCGCCTGAAATCGTTGCAAACACCCCGATGCCAAGCGCCAGCGCAACCCCGACAGTTGAAGCTAAAAAACCCGATTTTGCCGTAAACTGGAGCAAAGACGAGGGAACGAGAGTGGCTGATGGCAGCGTTCCTTTTGCCTTCAAGATGAAAGACGGTAGAATCCGTTTGTATTACTGCGGTCCCGGCGGCATTCTGTCCGCGATTTCCCAAGATTCGTTGACTTTCAATAAGGAAGAAGGCGTCCGCTTTAATTCAAATCAAGGCAGTACCTGCGACCCAAGCGTCGTTTCCTTGCCGGACGGCAGGTTCAGGATGTATTACAAAATCGCTTTCGGCCAGGGCGGGCCCGGATCGGCGGTTCACAAAATTTATTCCGCGGTTTCGTCAGACGGCTTGACTTTTCAAGACGAGGGTTTGAGGATTGATTCGGAGAAAACTGGTGACAACGGCTGGGCATCCGTTCCCGAGGCGGTTTTGCTTGAAGACGGAGGCGTTAGAATATACTACGTATCGGGGGATTTCGAGGCCCGCGGGGGCACGATGTCGGCTGTTTCGGCTGACGGCTTGGCTTTTGACAAGGAAGCCGGAGCGCGAACAGAGGCGCTGGTGGACCCCGCGGTATTGCACCTGTCGGACGGCGCTTTCCTGCTTTTAGGGGTTTCGCTTCCCGCGCCACTTGGGCACGAACAAGAATTGCCTCAAGGCATTTACGCTTTGTTTTCCAAAGACGGTTTGAACTTCGGCGAGCCTGAGCCCGTGCTTCAGGAAAACGGGGTTTACGATCCCTCGATAATTCAACTCGATGAAAACACTTTCAGGGTTTACTACGGGAAAGACGGCGGGTCGCCTGGAAATCCGAATATCGTTACTAAAAGCATTACCGGCAAAAAACAGTAAAGGCGCGGCGAAGAACATCCGCGTCCTCGAATAGCTTTTCAGCTGTAGAGCTTCGTTATGCCCGCTATGTCGCCTGCCTCGGGCGTGCGTTTCTTCGTTTCGCCCTCTGTTGAATAGCCGTACATCGTCTGTTCCGTGCACTCGCTGTTGTAGAGGTCGCCCATCCCGAGTCCGTGCCCGAGTTCGTGGGTTGCTATGTTCTGCAGGTCCATCACCGAGGGGTTCTCGTCGGCGTTGCCCCACACGAAATACGGGTCGTTGTAGAGCAGGTCGAACTCCACTATTTCGCGCTGCGACGGCGGGCCGGAGAAGTAGCCCCACACGGTTGTTACGGCTATCACGCCGGAATTCGGGTAGTAGCCGAACGAAACCGTGTTGACGCCGTCCAAGTAATCGTCATTGTAGCTTGCCGAGTAGTTCACGTAGGAATCGCCGAGTTGATCGCCGGCATGCGCCTCCCACGCAACCACTCCCGCTTCGTTGGAGCCCACCACGAACAACTCGCTAAGGCTGTCGCCGTTGGTGGGGTTTATTGCGTAGGGTTCCTGCGTTCTCCACTTGGCTCCGTTTGCTATATAATTATAGCATGAGCCGCTCTTGTTCTTGCCTCCGGGAGTGCCTGGCGGCTTCGCGGGCAGGTTTTTCTTCCAGTGTATGAACGTAACCTTCGACAGAACCCTCTCCCCGCCGTTCCCTTGCCCGTTCTCGTTGGCGGCAGCTGGAAGCGCCGCAGAAACCAGGGAAAACGCAAGCACTGCTACAAGCGCGCAAACCAAAGCCGTTCTCATCCGATCACCTGCGTATAACCAGGGCGCCGGCTATTAAAACATTAGCTTTCGCGTTTCATTTGGCGGTTCTAACATGCCACAGAAGGATTGCGGCTGAGAGTATGGCGGAAACCACTCCCTGCCACATCGGCGGTTCGAACCTCTTGAACGGCTCCAGGAAATTCACCGCGCCTCCGCTCAGGTTGAACGTGATTATCACGAAGGCGTAGAAGCTGGCCGCGCCGAACAAAAAACCCCTGGTGCTCCATATCTCCCTCCGGTGGTACAGGATTACGAGCAAGACCGCCGCTGATACGAAGTGGTGGAACTGCCATAATTGAAACATCTGGCTGGTTTCAAACAGGGCGGGCATGAGGGGGCCGTTGAAAATCCAGGCGGCAAGTGCCGATACGGCGAAACGGTTGCGCGGCAGAAACAGGAGAACCGCACCAGCCATAACCGCCGTAAGGGGGCACGCCCACAGGAGGAGCCCCCACGACGTCCATTGGAGTTTCCACGGCTCGGCAAAACCCGCGACAGTGAAGACGTAACTCAGTATTCCGAATGCAAGCGGCAACAGACCTACCAAATGCCAGTCAATTTTTCCCTTCATTGCAACCTGGGTCCATGCGCGTCAGTCCGTCCGTCAATCGTCACAGGCTCGCGCCTCGGAAAATATTTGCCGGTCATCATCCGCAGTAATGACGCAGTTGCCGCTATTAATCGTTCCCCTTCACTGCACCGCGTAGCAGTTCGCGTCATAGTAGCACGCGTAACCCGCGGGGCAGCCGCAATCAAAGCAGTCCGGAATCAGGATGCCGCCTATGCACGCCAGCGGCTGCTGGGTTTTCGAGCACTGGAAGTTCGGGGTTCCGTCCGCGCACGTTATCTGGGGCGTAACTGGAA
>PEXZ01000004.1:2132-16647 GCA_002763345.1 Candidatus Micrarchaeota archaeon CG08_land_8_20_14_0_20_59_11 | reverse complement strand
TCAATCAGCGTAACAGACGCGGCATTTAAAACTATTTACGTTAGGAAACGCGCACGAAGCGCTTTCCTGCTGGACGCCTAACTGGCTGCGCCCGCAGATGCCCCAAATGGCAGCTTAACCCAAGTTAAGTAAAAGCAACTTTTGCTTAACTTTATAAATGTTGCTGACCACTCCTGCAGCCTATTTGCTTCCGAACCGAAAGAAATAAATACGCTGGTTTGTTATCAAAATTGATAACGAATGAAGCATTTTGACGAGTTTATGGGCGTCCTGAAGGTTTTGGAAAAACCCGCTTTCAGAACCAGCGAGTTCGCGGCGGCGTTGGCCGAGTCGGGCAGGAGCCCCGGCTACGCACGGCTGGCGCTGCACCGGCTGGGCAGGAAGGGAAAAATAATCAGGGTGCGGAGGGGCTGGTGGGCTTTGCCTGAATCGCTTCCGGAGGAAATTGCCTGCGCCATGTCCGCGCCCTGCTATGTCTCCTTTCACTCGGCGCTTTACTGCCACGGCTTGACAACCCAGATTCCATCAAGAATCCAACTGGCTGTGGCGGCGAGAAAACCCAGGAAATACGTTGTTTTGGGCACTCTTGCGCAGGAATACGGGATTCCGAAACGTTTTTTCAGGGGATACGCCGTGAGGTCGGGACAGGCGCTCGCGTTGCCGGAAAAGGCATTTGCCGACTGCCTGCTTCTGCCGAGAAGTTGTCCCGACGCAATTCTGGTTGAGGCGCTTCCGGGCATTGACGGGAGCAAGACGCGGGCTTACTGCAACAGGCGGATGCTTGGCAGACTGAAGAAAATCAGGAGGCAGGCTGAGCGCGGGAAGGGGGCAGGAGGGCGAAAATGAATGCTGTCTAAAACAGAGTTGGAGAGATACGGCCCACCGGGCTTCAACCTGGGGCAGAAGGAAAAGGATTACGTGCAGCACTGGATTTTGTTCTTCCTGGCGTTGAGCGGGTTCGGCGGGAAATTCAAGGGCGGAACCGCCTTGCAGAAAGCATTTGGTTTGCCGCGTTACTCGGAGGACTTGGACTTTACGCTGGATGCAGCGCTCCCTCCTGATTTTGAGGCAATTTCCTCGCATCTGTCGTCGGTTGGTTTTCTTCACACGGCGTGGAAAACGGCCGAAAGCGAGGCGTCGCTTTCGGCGAAGGCGCGCGTGGCCGGGCCCCTCTACAACGGAAAGCCGTTGAGCGAAGCAACCGTCACCCTCGAATTCAGCAAGCGCGAGAAAGCGGTTTTAAAGCCGTTGCGGATTGCAATAAGACCTCCCTATCCGGACATAACGCCTTACGCCTTGCCGGTGCTCGCCAAGGAGGAAATCGCAGCTGAAAAGATTCGCGCGATTCTCACGCGGGAGTCCTGCCGCGACTTGTACGACCTGCATTTCCTCGTCAGGCAAAACGCCTTGCCAACTGCCGAACTGGTGAACGAGAAACTCGCTTTCTATGACAAAAAATATTCTTTCGCCGAGTTCAAGAAAAAAGCCCGCAAATTGGGCAAGGAATGGCGTCGCGAGTTGCGCGCATATCTTTCCCAACAACCTGATTTTGAAACGGTTTTCGCCGAGACTACGCGGGCGGTAGGCAGGATTTAAGAAACGCGCACGAAGAACGTCCCGTTTATCGCAACCCATTCCTGCACGTTGGAAATCGTGAATGCGCTCTGCTCGGTTCCGTTGTACATCGCCCAGGAAACGTTCGCGGCAGAGTCGCGCACGTACATACCCGCCCAAAAACCGCCTTTTTCGAGTGTTCGCGAGACGTTAAACGCATACCAGCCGAAAACGCGCGGGAGCTCGGTCGTATTGACGAAACGCTCGAACAGCAGCGCGCCCGGCTTCCCAGCCTCCTCGGCGTAGGCGCGGAGCCATACGTACGAACTGTTCTCCTCGAGCGCCTTCACGAAGACGCTGACGTTCTCAACGAATGCGGGGTTGTAAAGCACGAAACGCTGCGCATTCACATACTGTTCGGAAAGCAGGACGGAGGAATGGTTGGAATAGTCGGAAAGTTCGATTGCGCCCACGGAAACGTTCGCGCCCGCCTCGGACGACGCGGCAGCTGTGCCGTCCGCAAGCAGGAACTCGGCGGAAACGCGCAGAGAATGCGCCCCCGACGCAGCGGCAACCCAGCTGAACGTCGAGTTGGCTCCGTTCGGCACCTCCTTCTCCTTGAGCAATGCACCGTTGTCGTAGAGCCGCAGTTTCGCGGAAGGAAGCACCTGTGCGGCTGCGTCGAACAAAAGCGAAACAGAAACGTCGTACGCCTTGGAAAATTCCGCGTCAGAAGGCGCCGCTGTTATCGCAACCGAGGGATTCGCGGAAGCGGGAAGCGTGGCTGCGGCTGAAGGCGTGGGAAAAACCGAAGGAATAACGGATGCGGCGGGCGTTCCCGATGGCGTCGGGGACGGCGAGGGCTGCGGGGTAATGCAGCCGAAAAGCAGCGCAGCGGCAATTAAAGCGAAAACTATCCTCATAAGCAAACAGTCACGCAACGGTGTTTTTTATTCCTAACGCTTGCTCCTGCGCTGGGGCGCCAGGCTCGCCCTGAGCCCGAACATCTCCGCGAGATTGCGCGTGTACCTGCGAATCGTCCTGAACATTCTCCTCACTCCGTCCGGTCGCCTAATAGTTGTTCGCAGTCGCTGCTTTTATAAGCTCCGCCCCTTTTTATTTCTCGGTGATTGGGATTATGAACGTGAAACCCCTTGCGCTCGTCGCCCTCATGCTCGGCTCGCTGCTGCTCGCGCTTTCGGCGTACGAATTCAACCAGTACATGACTACTAACGCGGCAATCGCGCCCTCGATGGCGCAGCTCAACGAGCTTTCCGGAGACAGCGCCGCGCTCGAGACGCTCGGCATAGGCGCCTCGGAGCTGGAATCGACCAAGCAGACGCTCTCGAACGCAACCGGCGCGCTGATGCAGGCTGCTCTCATTGACCTTTGCGCTGGCGCGCTTCTGGTTGTGCTGGGGGTCGCTTTTTACCCCAAAGAGACGCGATAAGAAGCGCGAGGGTTTTCGGCTGCTGCCTTCCGACTGCAACCGCGGCTTTCCTCAGTTCATCGGCTTTTTTAGCGGCGGCGTCCTTGGCGGCAACGTGCTCGGCGAGTTCCCTCTTCCTCGCATGCATCCGCTCGCGTTCCTTGTCCGCCCGATGCTTCACGTGCATGAAATGCATCGCGTGCGGATGCAACTCAATACCTCACGACTATCGTGTCGCCTATGTTGCTGATGTGGTCGAAGTCCAGGTCGAAGCGCTGCCCCGTCTCCGTCTTGATGATGATGCTGTCCCGGTCCTTGTCGAAGCTCGCGACTTTTCCGACGAAGGAGCCGATTTCCGTGTATACCTCCTTGCCCTCCAGATGCATGCCCGCGATGAAGCGCGTCTTGAACTCCTTCGCGAGCCGCACGAGCAGGTAGACGGCGACTACGCCGAGCAGTATCGAATAGAACAGGTCCGAGAACGCGAGCGTGCCGAGCACCCAGTCCGCCGCGTTGTTGAAAATCAGCCAGAACAGGAACACGAGCGCGACGTACACCGCGTATTTCGGCAAATCGTACGTCTTCTTCTCGTTGGCTGCGTTCAGCGCGCCGCCCGCCACGAGCAGCAGAACCGCGCTGGGCAGCAAAAGCAGCAAGTCCTTGAGCGCCCAAGCCGCCAGCTTCGCGACGTTCGTTTCGCCCGCATGCTGCATCGCCGAGAATTTCGAAACTGCTAGCCAGAGCGCGGCTATGAACAGGGGCGCCGCCGCGAAATAGAAGATGAAACGCGCGTTCGACATCGAGAAGCGGGCATCCGCGGTCTTGCGCAGGATGAAGTCCTCGATTCCGACGCCCTTCGCTATGAGGTACGCGCCGAGCAAGCCGACGAAGATGCGCACCCCCAAGTCGCCCATCAGGAAGTACAGGAGCAGGCCGATGCCGGGGATGCCGAAGACGACGCGCGCGAAATGCGGGTCCTTGAGCTTGTCGAGAATCACGAAGTACGTCTTCTCGAGCTCCTTCGTCTGTTTTACCGTAACCGTCTTTACGCTGTCGATTTTGATGCGCGACTGAATCAGCGGAAGAACGCGCTCGTCGCTCGCGCCGTCGCTCACGAGAACGCACGCCTCGGGCTTGAAATCGTGCGCCACCTTCTCGAGCTGCTTGACGATGTTCGAGTCGGCGGAATAGCCGAGTTTTTTGCTGCCAGTGAGCGCGACAACCTCTACGTCGTTGTCCTTCTTGAGCGCGTCCGAGAACCGTATCGCCTCGAACAGCGTGTTGACGTCGGAATCCTCGGGATCGGCGACGCCGAGCTTCGACGCCGCCTCGAGCACCTTCTTGCGCCCCACAACCGGTCCGCGAACGCGCGCCTTCTGCCCCAAATCGTCGTCGACGTCGAGGCACAGAACGAGCAGCCGCTTTCGCGAAGCCATGGGAAAACTACCGCGCCGTTGTATTTAAATAAAAGGGGCGCGCGGCTCAGAACGTCAGTTTCTCGTCCTTGCGCTTCCTCTTTATGAGCTCGAATATCGTCTCCTGCAGCTTCTCGGGCTCCGGAACCGCCTCGAGCGACGCCTCGGCGCCGCCGCGGCCTTTTGAAATCTGCCCCGCCATTGTCTGGACGAGTATGCTGCCGAAACCGAACAGGTTCTCCAGGAAGGTGCGCGAAACGATTACGTCCGTTATGCGTTCGAGCGGTGACGAATGGATTTGGTAGCCAAGCATGCCGTGCTTGTAAATCACGCGCTTGTTGGTCACCATGTACTCCTGGTTTTCGTACCTGTTGTTCGTGAGAATCCACGCGACCGCGACAAGGATGGCTAACAGGGTCGCGACGGCAAGAAGTGCTGAACCCGGACTCGCCGCACTCGCCGCTAATGCCCACACTGTCACCAGAAGGACGACAAACAGCATTATGGATAACCACATGAGTTTCACCGCCGGCAGAGGCTTTATGCGTTCAACGATTTTCTCGTCCGGCTGCAGGTTCACGAAGTCCGCCATCCGAATCACCGAAACGATAAGCGCGCCAAGAATAAAAAGGCGCGGCAGGCAAACGGAAACGCGCACTGCAAGGGGGGGATCTTTAAATACGCCGAAATCGTTCTGAAATCGGTGATTGATTTGGTGGGAAAGGAGATTGCAGCGCTATTCGTATTGGGCGTCCTGCTGATGGGGTGCGCGGGAAGCGCGCCGCAGGCGACGCCTACTCCCGCAGGCGGCGGGGCGACAGTCGCGCCGACTTCGACGGCTCAGGCAACCGCAACTGCTCAGGCAACAGTGCAGGGAGGAAGCTACGCTGGAATGGCTTACGCCGACCTCCTCGCCCTCGGAGTTCCGCTTGAATGCACCATGAAGTACACAACGGAAGACGCCACCGTGAACGCCGCCGTGTGGATGAAGGCAGGCAAGATGCGCATGGAGAGCGCCATCAGCGGAATAAACACCATCACGGTATTCAAGGACGAAATCGTCTATACGCACTCCTCCGCTGCGGACATGGGAGGGGACTGCTACTGGTACAAGATGTCGGCGGCGCCAGACCCGCAGGCAACGGTGGAGCCCGTCACCCAGCAGCTCGAGGACGTGCCGCCGATGGACATCAGCTGCAACGCCGCGGTTTTCGGCGACGAGAAATTCGCAACTGCCGAGAAGGTGTGCGACCTGAACGAGATGATGGCGAGCGCAATGCCCTCGCTGCCCGCGGGATACGAGGAGTGCGCGGACAAGGAAGGGCAGGAACTCATCGACTGCATGCAGCAGATGGCGCAGTGAGGCGCTGGAGCCTGCATCGGAAGTCCTTGACGCCGGCAGGCTGTGCCACGCCAAATGAAAACGGTTTTGCGTTCGTTAGCAGGAGGAGGGGGTTCGTACTTGTCCAGGACGGGGGAACCTGGGTTCCCCCAGCGCTGGACAGCGCCTTGGTCGGGATTTGAACCCGAGTCGCCAGCGTGACAGGCTGGCATGCTAGACCACTACACAACCAAGGCAGGCAAACTGTTTGGGCGCGCGGATTTAATAACCGTTTTCCCCCAGAGTTATTCGTGAAAGCCGGACTCGCTGAAACCGTCTCAGTCGTGCTGAACCCGCAGCTGATGGGCATGGCGGCGGTTGTCCTAATCGCGCTTTTTTCCCCGCACGGGCACGGCTCGCTCGATTCCGGCGCCGCGCTCGTGCTCGGCCTGCTCCTGCTGACGGTGGCGCCGGTGTTCGAGACAATCGGTGACGTCCTCGTCGGCCGCATAAACATAAGCTTCGAGAAGCGCGAGAAGCGCGACGAGTTCTACAGCGACTGGATGCTGTTCTTTTCAGTCGCCGTAATCGCATTCCTGGTCCTCGATTCGCCCACCATGCTCGCGCTCTCGCTCGTCTTCGCCGAAACGAACGCGCTGCTCTGGCTGATAAACAGGTACTGGACGAAGCTGAGCCTGCACTCCGCGGCGGTCACGGGATTCACCTCTTCCGTGATAATGGTGCTCGGCTGGTCGTGGTGGTGGATTTACCTGCTCGTGATTCCTGTGTGGTGGAGCCGCCTTACGCTCGGCGCACACGACCTCCGGCAGCTCGTGCTCGGCGCGGCTGCGGCGTGGGTTCCCGCGTTCGTCACCTACGGATTCTTCTTCGGCAGCGCGTTTTAACCGGACAAGACGCGCACAGGGGTTTCGTCTTCCTGCAATAGTTTTTCCCCAGATGCACGAGCAGCGCGTGGAATTCGTTAAAGAGGCGCGGGTTTTTCGGCAAGGAGGATTCGAAGAACGCCTGAAGCTCGCGATACGCCCGCTTGTCCGTCATCCCCATTCTTCCCGCCACTCTCACGGTGTAAGCATCGATTACGAATACGGGCTTCTGCGCGGCATAAAGAAGAATGGAGTCGCGCGTCTCCGGCCCGACGCCCTTCCACGATTCCACCTCGTGGCGCAGCGAACACACGGGCTGCGAAAGGAAGCGCGTCAAATCGTCGCCGTAATTCTTCGCGAGGTATTGCGCGATTTTTTTGATTCGCAGCGCCTTCTGGTTGTAGTAGCCCGATGGTTTGATGGCGGCGCGGATTTTGGATAATGGCGCGCGTGCGAGTTTCGTCGGCGTAAGTAGACGAGCGCGTTTCAAGTTGGCTATCGCATTCTCGACATTACTCCAGGCAGTATTCTGTGTCAGAACTGCGCCTACTATGATTTCAAAAGGCGTCTCGCCGGGCCACCAGTGCTGCGGACCGAATTCCGCGTAAAGCGTTTCGCACAGCTCGAGGGAGTGCATATGCAGACAAAAGAAACGCATTTATTTAACGCTCCCGTTCTGCAATCATGGAACTCAAAAAAGCGGTTGCGGAGAAGCGTTGCGTAATCATCGCGCTGGACCAGGGCATGGAGCACGGGCCGTCGGACTTCAACGACTGGAGCATGGACCCGCGGAACATCGTGAACGCGCTCTCGCAGCACGCGGACGGATTCATGCTGAACAGGGGAATTGCGGAGATAGCGAAGCCGAAATGCTCGCTCATCCTGAAGCTCACGGGGAAAACCGCGCTGTGCGAACGCCTGATGCAGGCGCCCATCGCAAGCGTGGAGGACGCGAAGAAGCTGAAGGCATCCGCGGTTGCCGCCACTGTTTACATAGGCAGCCCCGAGGAACAGAACATGATGGCGTTTGCCAGCCGCGCAATTTCAGAGGCAAAACGTGCAGGCATTATTTCAATGGGCTTGATGTACCCGCGCGGCCCCCTTGTCAAGAACAAGCACGACCCCGCGATTGTCGCGTATGCCAGCCGCGCGGGCGCCGAACTGGGATTCGACTGCATCAAGACGCACTACACGGGCTCGAAGGACTCGTTCGCCCGCGTCGTGCAGGCATGCCCGAAGCCCGTGCTGATGGCTGGCGGGGGAAAGGCAAGCGACGCGGCATTTTTGACAACCGTGAAAAACGTGATGGAGGCTGGAGCTGCTGGCGTGGTTGTCGGGCGCAACGTCTGGCAGCACAAGACGCCCGCGAAGATGCTCGAGGCGGTGAACGAAATCGTGAAGCACGACTCCGCGCTGGGAATCGCGCTCCGCTGCCTAAAGTAAGGTTTTTTAAGCACGCGTTGGTAATGGCTTCGTTCGATTCGAGGTGGTATTGGGATGAAGAGGGGACAAGGCGCGTTCGAGTACGTCCTGCTTTTGGCGGGAGTGCTCCTGATAGTCGTTCTCGCAGTCGTGCTTCTCAGGGGAGGAATCTTCCAGAGCGGAGGGAAGGACGTCGCGGTCCAGAACTGCCAGCGCGCCCTTGCGCAGTCAAGCGTGTGCTACGACACGGAAGGCAGCTGGGTTCCCGAGGGAGTGCCGACGCCCGCGCCGAGCGCGTGCACGCAGCTGAACACGACTTACCCCGGAACGTGGTTCGGCACGTGCGGACCGCAGCCGGGCGGAGCCGCGCCAACTGCGCAGACACCGTAGTTTGTTTTTTTCCTTTCCTTCTTCTTTTGTTTTCAGAAAGCATTTAAAGGCGGGTCGGCTTGACGCTTAGTATGAGGCGTTCGCAGGCATCCGTCGAATACATCCTCCTGCTGGCGCTCGGCTTGTTCATACTCGTAATGGCGTTCGCGCTCGCCTACTACGCGAAATCGTTCACGGACGCCACGCTGGCGGAAGTGGCGCGAACCCGCAACGAGACGATTGCGCTTCTGGTGAGGTAATTGGCGGGCATTTTCAAGCAGTACGACGTCAGAGGGATTTATCCTTCCGAATTGAACGAGGCGGAAGCGGAGCGCATCGGCAACGAATTCGGGAGGATGACGCGCGCGAGGGAGATTGCCGTCGCGGGCGACAGCCGCCTCTCGACGCGGTCGCTCAAAAAGGCGTTCGCGAAGGGCGCGACGAAGGCGGGTTGCGGCATAATCGACGTGGGCATCGTTCCCACGCCCTTCCTTTACTTCGCGGTTGCGCACTACAAGCGCGACGCGGGAGCGATGATAACCGCGTCGCACAACCCCCCGCAGTACAACGGCGTGAAGCTCTGCGGGAAAGGCGCGGAGTGCCTGACGTACGAGAGCGGCATCCGTGAAATCGAGGAGCGCGTGCGCGGCGAGGATTTCAAGGCGAAAACGCGCGGCACGACGACAAAGCAGGACGTCCTGGCAGATTACACGGACTGGGTGCTCGGCAAGGCGCGCCTCAGGAAAAAACTCATTGTCGTCGTCGACTGCGGCAACGGCGTATGCGGAACGTACGCGCCGGAAATACTGCGAAAAGCGGGATGCATCGTTTCTGAACTCTACTGCGAACCCGACGGCTCTTTTCCCAACCATGCACCCGACCCGACGAAGGACGAGAACGTTGCGGAGCTGGCGCGCGTCTGCCGCGCGCATCGCGCGGACTTGGGAATCGCATTTGACGGCGACGGGGACCGCGTCGTATTCCTCGACGACAGGCAGCGCATCCTGCGCGGCGACGAAGCGCTTGCGATATTCGCAAGGGACGCCCTGCCCTCCAACCTCGGCGCGAAGGTCGTATTCGACGTGAAATCGTCCCGCGCCCTTCCCGAAGTCGTAACGCTTTACAAAGGCAAGCCGATAATGAACCGAGTCGGGCACTCCTACACGCACGAGCGCCTTTTGCAGGAGAACGCGCTGCTCGCGGGCGAGGTAAGCGGGCACTTCTATTTCGCCGAGAACCACGGATACGACGACGGAATATTTGCGGCGCTGAAGATGTGCGAACTCGTTTCGCGCAAGGGTTTCCTGAGCGGGCGTCTTGATTCGCTGCCCGAACACCATGCAACTCCCGAAATGCGCGTGCCCTGCCCTCCGGACAAGATTGCATCCGCCATCGGGTCAGTGAAGGCAGCCGCCAAGCGCGACGGGTTGAAAATCATAACGCTCGACGGCGTGCGGGTCGAAGCGCAGGACTGGTGGGGCTTGGTGCGCGCCTCCAACACGGAACCGCTTATCACCATGCGCATGGAAGGGAGCACGAAACAGGCGCTCGGCGAGGCGCGCCGCTTCTTCGAAAACGCTCTTGAATCGAGGGGCATCGTGCTGTGACGCTCACCATAGTCATACCGACGCACAACGAGGAAGGAAGAATAGGCGGCACGCTGAAGCAGCTCAACGCCTTTCTGCGCACGCGCAAGCTCCGTGCATCCATCCTAGTTGTGGATGATGGAACCGACGCCACCTCATCCATCGCGAAAAAACTTGGCGCCAAGGTATTGCACTTCCCCAAACGCCTCGGAAAGGGAGGGGGCGTTCACACCGGACTGCGGCATGCAAAAGGCGACGTCATCATTTACGACGCCGACGCTTCCACTCCTCCTGAAGAGATTCCCCGCCTGCTCGCCAGTCTCAAGAACGCGGACGTCGCAATCGGTTCCCGTTATTCCCGCGCATCGCAAGCGAAAATGCCCGTCATCCGAAAAATCACGGGGCGTTCCTTCAATCTACTCGCGCGCCTTCTTTTCGGCTTGCCTTTCACGGACACGCAGTGCGGCTTCAAGGGAATAAGGGAAAGCGCAGTAAAGCGCATCGCCCCGAAATTAAGGGAAAACGGCTTTGTTTGGGATGTCGAATTCCTCGCCATTGCTCTCCGGCTCGGCATGCGGGTTGAAGAAGTTCCCATACGCTGGAGGCACGTCGCAGGCGGGCCGACTGCTGCGGGAGGAGTTCCCGGCTTGCTGAAAACCGCGCTACGAATGCTTGCCGACGTGGTGGCGCTGCGGCTGCGTCTTTGAATACCAGAACGAGGCGGCGGTAACCGCAATCAAAACGACGTAAACCACAATCGCGTCCAGCTTAATCTTCAGAATCAGGTTCAGGAACGCCAGAATAATCGCCGGCACGGTCATGGCGCACGCCAGCGAAAAGACGACGCGCTCGACAACGTCCGCTTCCCTGAAAAAAGCGAGCGAAATCGCCCACCCCGTTGCTAGGAAAAGCGCGCCGCCGATTACGAACTGCAAAACCATAAAGCCAATTAATACGCGCACCTTTTTTTAAAGCATGCATTACGACGTCGCCATCGTCGGAGCCGGCGCAATCGGCTGCATCGCCGCCAAGGAACTAGCGAAGCGCGGCGTCAGCGTGCGCGTCCTCGAAGAAGACGCCTGCGTCGGAAAGCAGCGCAAATGCACCGCGCTCGTCTCCGAAACCGGATTGCGCTCCATCGGCGTCGACTACAAGCGCGCCGTCCTGCATCGCGTGCGCGGCGCAGTGATAAGCGCCGGCACTGCCGAAATGACTGTCGACGCCCGCCGCCCGATTGCCTGCGTTCTCGACCGCCAGCGTTTCGACGAGGAATGCGCCGAAGAAGCGAAGTCGGAAGGCGCGAAGATTTTCCTGCGCAGGAAGGTGCGGAAACTGCCGAAAGACAGCGAGTGGGTTGTCGGAGCGGATGGAGCGGCGTCCTTCGTCGCCCGTACGGCATCATTCCCGCCAATCTCGCGTTTCGCCTTCTGCTACGAAGCCGAATACAAAAACGCGCGGGTAGAAGACGACGCTTTCGTGCATGTTTTCCTTGATTCCGCCTTCCCCGGCTTTTTCGGATGGCTGGTTCCGTGCGGAAATAATGTCGTCCGCATAGGTTTCGGAACGCAGGAACACGACAGGATGAAGGAAGGCAAGCGCAGGCTCGCTTCCCTCACTTCCTCCGCCGTCAAAAAATCCAGCAGAAAACTCCGCGAATTCCACGCTTTGATTCCCCTGAAGTGGCGGCAGGAGACGCAGCGCGGCAACGTGATGCTCGTGGGCGACGCCGCGGGACAAGTCAAAGCTACTACTGGCGGCGGCTTGGTGTTCGGGGGAAACTGTGCAAGAATTCTTGCCGAATCAATAGCCGAGGGCAAGAACTACGAGAAGGAATGGAAGAGGGAGTGCCTCGGCAAGTTGCAGCAGCACGCGCTCCTCCGCAGCGTCCTCGATTCGCTCCCCCCTGGCATTACTCTCGCCTCCGCAAAACCGTTCGCCCCATTACTCTCGCGCTTCGGCGACATGGATTCCATAATCAGAGTCTGACGCGCGCCGCTTTTCTTTTTTCGAACGACAGCGCGTGCTTGAAACCCTCTTTCCTCGCCAGCGCCATCGCTTCCGCGATTCCGTTGCCCACGTCCTCGGGCTTGTGCGAGTCCGAACCGAAAGCGAGCGCGTCGAAACCCAGCGCCCGCGCCTCGCGCATCCAAGGCGCAGGGTCGCCGCCGCTTTTCGAGTTCAGTTCGAGCGCGATGCCGTTTCCCTTCGCCGCCTCCAATGCGCGCACCGCAGGCTCCCTCCATTCCGTGAAGTCAAGCGGCGGCGCATAGCGCCGTATGACGTCGAAATGGGCAAGGCAGTTGAAAAATCCGGTCTGCGCAGCCTTTGCCGCCATCGAAAAGTAATTGCGATACGTTTCCTCAAGCGTGTGCTCGGCGAGGTAAAGCGGCAGCTTCTTTCTCGATGTGATGCACAGGTTGCCCAAAAGATGCACGGAACCCAATGCGTAATCCAGCGGATATTCCTTCAGCACGCGCTCGATGTCCCTTTCGATGTCGGGGCGGTAGTCGAACTCCAAGCCGATTCGGAGGAACGGGAATTCGTCGTGCGTCTCCTCGTATTCCTCCATCATGTCGTCGAGCGTGCCGCGGAACAAGCCGTAGGTGGAGAAGCCGTCGAAATAATTCATGTGTTTTCCGTCGTAGAAGCAGTAATGGTTCGTGACGCAGATTTCCTTCAGCCCTTTTTGCTTCGCCTCGACGCAGTAGTCGCGCATCGTCCCGCGGCCGTCCGAGGAATAGTCCGAGTGGAAGTGGTAATCGAACAATGGAATCACTCCGCGAAAAGCGCCCGGTCCACCGCCTTCTTCACCTTGACGGGGTCGTAGGCGAGCTTCAGCAGGGTCGTGTGCCCGCGCACGCCCTTTCCGGAATCAACGCCGAGCACCAAACCGAGGTTCTCCAGCTCCGAAAGATATTCGCGGAACCAGCGCGACGTGCGCGGCTCCTTGCTCAGTTTCCTGCACAGCTGCGCGTAGCGCTCGTACACCTCGCCGCTGAAATACAGCTGCTCGCCGTTCTCCTCGACGAGTTTCTTGTAGCTCACGCCGCCCATGGTCGCAAGCGTGTAGAGCAGGAGCTGCTGGTGTTCGGGAAGTGTGCTTATGATGTCGAACGCCTTGTCCTCGTCTACGGCGCGGCGGGAGTCCTCGACCTCCTTGTCGGAAACCTTTTTCGCCCCGCGTTTTTCAGCCAGTTCGCCAGCCCGAAGAAGTAATGCCAAAGCGTAGCGGGCGTCTCCGTTTTCTCCAGCAGCGATGGCGGCGCTCAGATTAATCGCGCTCTCCACCACCGCTCCGTCGTTGAAAGCCTGCTTCGCCCTCTGCTTCAAAATTCCCTGCAGCTGCATCGCGTCGTACGGCTTGAACACCATCTCGTCCTCGCACAGCGACGAACGCGAGCGCGCTTCGAGGCGCTGCTTCAGGTCCACCTTGTTGCTGATGCCGATTATCGAGACGCTCCCGTCCTTCAGGTCGTCGTTCGCGCGCGAAAGCGTGTAAATGAGGGAGTCCAAATCGTCGACTACGTCGACTTCGTCCAGCACGAAGACAACCCGCTTGCCCTTCACCCCGTCGCCCACCCCGTCCTGCACCCAATCCAAGAATTTGTCGTATAACACTACGAAGGAATGCCCCGTTTTCGCGAAATCCGACTGGAAATCCGAGATGCACTTCTGCAGCACCTTGTAGCGCGTGTCGTAGATGCGGCAGTTCAGGTAAACGGTCTTCACGTGCTCGTTGCGCTGGCTGTCGAGTTTTTTCAGCACCGAGCGCGTCGTAGCAGTCTTTCCCGTGCCCGTCTTCCCATAAATGAAGACGTTCTTCGCCTTCTGGCTTCGCAAGACAGGCGCAAGCGCCGACATCAGCGCCCGCGTTTCCTCCTCCCTGAAAAGAAGCGTCTCGGGCACGAACGCCGGGGACAGCATATCCTTGTTGCGGAATATCGCTCCCGCGCCCGCGAATTCGTCAAAACTAGGACTAGCCACCAAACCCACCGCAAGCCTTTCGGAAGCGGGATTTTAATCCCTTTCCCATGCGTTTATTTAAAGGCGTGGGGCGTAATAGATGCGAAAGGTGGGGACAATGGCGAAACTCGAAACGGTAATGGACAAAATAATCAAAATCCTGGCTGAGAAGGAGGCGCGCATGGACCGCGTGATTCAGCTGAACCGCACGATTGTCCGCGACTGTGCGCGGGCGATTAAATGCCTGCACAACGGCGAGATGAAGGAATGCGAGAAAATCGTCTCCCTGCTGGAAGCGAAGATGAAGTCGCTCACGCGGGATGCCGCGGGGTTCGAGGGAATCGCCTCGCCGTGCTACCAGGAATACACCGAAGTTAAATGCCTGCTCGCGCTTACGCAGAAGAAGGAGCTGCCGGATTACGAGGAGCTGGGCGTGCCCTACCTCGAATACCTTACGGGATTGTGCGACTGCTCGGGCGAACTGCGCAGGGCGATGCAAACCTCGCTTATGAACGGCAAGAAGAAGGACGCCGAATACTACTTCGAGAAGATGAACGAGATTTACGACAACG
>PEXZ01000004.1:0-1948 GCA_002763345.1 Candidatus Micrarchaeota archaeon CG08_land_8_20_14_0_20_59_11 | reverse complement strand
TCGAAACCCTCCTTACCGCCGACCTTGAATATCGCCGCCTTAAACAGGAAGTCGACAACCTTCGCGCCGAAAGAAACCGCCTCACCGAACAGGTTAGAACCCTCAAAAAGGCGGGGAGTAATGCCGACGCGGAGTTGAAGAAGGCGGCCGTCATCCCCGACATGATTAAAACCACCGAGGAGACGGCGGACCACGAACTCCAGCGCGTCAAATACTCCATGATGCGGCTTCCCAACATTCTGCATGAATCCGTGCCTGACGGGAAGAATGATGAGGAAAACGTCGAGTTGCGCAAATGGGGAACGCCAAAAACGCCCGCTTTCAAGCTAAAGAGCCATGAGGAAATAGCGGAAAGGATGGCTGGCGTTGATTTTGAACGGGGCGCGAAGATTTCCGGAGCAGGTTTTAACTTCCTGAAAGGAAACCTCGCCTTGATGGACATCGCTTTGCAACGCTTTGCAATTGACGCCCTGATGAAGAAAAAGTTCGTTCTGCTCGAACCGCCGCTCATGATGCGGCGCGACTCCTACGAAGGCGTAACCGATTTGGCGGACTTCGAGAACGTGATGTACGGCATCAAGGACGAGGAACAGTACCTCATAGCGACAAGCGAGCACCCGATTGCGGCAATGCACCGCGACGAAGTCCTCGAAGAACTCCCATTACTCTACGCAGGCGTCAGCCCTTGTTTCCGCAGGGAAATCGGGGCGCACGGAGTCGACACCAAGGGCTTCTTCCGCATGCACCAATTCAACAAGGTTGAGCAGTTCGTGTTTTGCGCTGCTGAGGATTCCTGGGACTGGCATGAAAAACTCATAAAGAACGCCGAGGAACTCTGGCAGCAGCTCGGCATACCCTACCGCGTCTGCTCGGTTTGCACAGGCGACATGGGCATCGTTGCCGCGAAGAAATACGACATCGAGGCGTGGATGCCGCGCGAGGAAAAGTACAAGGAAGTGGTTTCCTGCAGCAACTGCACTTCTTACCAAGCCGTGCGCCTGAATATCAAGCGCCGCATAGGCAAGCAGGGCAGCCACGACGAGAAGAAGGAATGGGTGCACACGCTGAACAGCACTGCCATCGCTACGTCTCGCTGCCTCCGCGCCATACTCGAAAATAACCAGCATGAGGATGGAAGCGTGGAAATACCCAAAGTGCTCCGTCCCTACATGAACAACGCAACGGAGTTGCGTTAAATGCGCATCGGGTTCTTCACGGACACCTTTACGCCGAACATCGACGGCGTAGTTACGTCCATCCTTGCCCACAGGGCTGCCCTGAAAAAGAAGGGGCATCACGTCATCATCTTCACGACGTCAAGCGGCATGATTACAAGCAAGCCGGACAGCGACGGCATCCATTACCACCGCGCGCTTCCCTTTCCCCTTTATCCCCAGTACCGAATCGTGTTTTTCCCCTACATTAGCGCAATCGCCGAGGTGCGGCGCGAGAAACTGGAGCTGATACACGCCCACACCCCCGCGGGCATGGGATTTGCCGCACTCGCCTGCTCGAAAGCGCTGGGCATTCCCGCAGTTGCTACGTTCCATACGCTGATTCCGCAGGGCGCCTCCTACGTAACGAGCCAGAAGCAGCTCCAGAAGGCGGTTTCGGCAATGGCTTGGAAGGCAAGCACCGAGTTCTACAAGCGCTTCGACTTGGTGATTTCCCCATCGGAAACGATACGCCGTGAACTCGGCAAGCACGGCGTGAAGAGCGTCGTTGTCCCGAACTCGATAGAACTCGGAACGTACAAGCCGAAGAGTAAAGGGGCGGCGAGAAAGAAGCTGCACCTTCCCTCGCATCGCCACATTGTTCTCGTTGCTGGCCGGCTCGGGTTCGAGAAAAATGTCGACGTCGTCATCAGGGCGGCTAAGCAGATTCCCAATGCTCTTCTTCTCATTACCGGCGACGGTCCTGCCCGCAGGCAGTGCGAATCCCTAGCGAA
>PEXZ01000070.1:15262-16856 GCA_002763345.1 Candidatus Micrarchaeota archaeon CG08_land_8_20_14_0_20_59_11 | reverse complement strand
CCCCCTCTCCCCGTAGGGGAGAGGGGAGAGGGCAGGGGTGAGGGGAAAACTGCACAAGAATCCCCTCACCTTAATCCTCTCCCCAGAGGGGAGAGGAAATAATACTATGAAAAATATTATATTAGTAGGGTTCATGGGGACCGGCAAGAGTGTTGTGGGCAAACGGCTGGCTAAACAGCTGAATATGAAATTTGTCAGCACCGATGATATTATAGAAGACAGGGAAAAACGGCCGATCTCGGAGATCTTTGCCAAATCAGGCGAACCGTATTTCAGGAAGATCGAAAAAGAAGTCGTGAAAGAAGCCGCTGACTCGGAAAATGTTGTTATCGCCGCAGGCGGCGGCGCTGTCCTGGATGAGGACAATATCACGAACCTTAAAAAGAAGGGGGTTATCGTCTGCCTTAATGCGACGCCGGAGGCGGTGTATGAGCGCACAAAAAAATACAAGCACAGGCCGCTTCTGAATGTTGATGACCCAATATCAAAAATAAAAGAACTTATGGATAAGAGGGCGCCTTACTACGCCAAGGCGGATCATCAGATCGATACGGCAGGCAAAACGGTAGAGGAAGTAACGGCGGAGATAATTAAGGTTTATCAACGGACTCCCTCTCCCCGTAGGGGAGAGGGCAGGGGTGAGGGGAAAAGTGAATAGAATCAACATAAATAAATGCAGAAGTTTGCGAAAAAATCAAACGGATGCAGAAAAGAAACTCTGGAATTTAATAAGAAATCGTCAATTAGCTGGAATGAAATTTAGAAGGCAATTTTCTATAGGTAAGTATATATTAGATTTCTATTCTCTAGAATGCAAGCTTGGCATAGAAGTGGATGGCGGGCAGCATTATGAAAATGAAGGTGTGAGAAATGATGAGTTAAGAACAAGAGATTTAACTAAACATGGAGTGCAAATATTAAGGTTTAATAATTTGGATGTGTTAAAAAATATTGAAGGGGTTTATGAATTAATTCAGAGAGCGATTGAAATAAAGAAGACAAATATCCCCTCACCCTAACCCTCTCCCCAGATGGGAGAAGGAATACCAAAGGGGAAAGGGGATAGCATAGGAAGCCCGGATATGTTTAAACAGGAAGACTTAATATTATTAAATATGGCAGGTGTTGGCAAAAAGACGCTTGAGAAACTGGCTAAAAGCGGGCTGCAGAGGAAGCTTGCCGATATTCAAAAAGAGCATAATTTAGACAATGAGCTGAGATTAATAAAAAAATATGACGTAGATATTATGACTATTTTTGACAACAATTATCCGAAATTGCTAAAAGATATTCATAGCCCGCCTATCGTTTTATATTCAAAGGGGGAACCGCTGAAAGAAGATGAGATTATGATAGCGATTGTCGGTTCGCGATTTGCCAGCACTTATGGCCTTACGATAGCCGAGCGGTTGGGATATGAGCTTGCCTCAAAGGGTATAGTGGTGGTAAGCGGGCTTGCCAGGGGCGTGGACAGCGCGGCGCACAAGGGCGCGCTTAAGGCATATGGCAGGACCATAGCCGTTTTGGGAAACGGTTTAAAAAGCGTATATCCTCCGGAAAACAAGAAACTGGCAGCAGAGATCGTTGAAAAGGG
>PEXZ01000070.1:0-15123 GCA_002763345.1 Candidatus Micrarchaeota archaeon CG08_land_8_20_14_0_20_59_11 | reverse complement strand
TTCACCCAGAACGCCGCGATGTCGAGCGCGTTTTTTTCGGAATTCTGGTGCATCCAGCCAAGCTGGAAGCCGAAGAACGACGCGCCCGTCTGCTGCCCTATCCAGAGAATCTGCGGCAGGGCGAGAATAACCACCAGAGCCGCCGCAAACATCCACTCGCGCGGTATTCTCCGTTCCTCGAATATCTTCCATAAAAGCAACGCGCCCGCGATTATCGCGCACGCGATGAACGAGTGCCCGTGGACTAGCGGAAGCGAACCGAGCAGCACCGCCGCGAGCAGGATTTCCTTCTTGTCGAGCTTCTCCAGGTTGCGGAAAAGGAGCCAGTAAAAGAGAAGCGAAACGGCGAACCCGAGAATCGCGGAGCGCTGCGGCACGAATATCGAGAACACGAGATTCATGAAGTGGATGCCCGCGGCGGGCACGTGCGAGTACGCCATCGGAAGGTTGGAGACGAACGCGATTGCGTTGCCCGAAGCGAGCAGGTCCTTGAAGAAGTACGCGAACCCCAAATCGCCGTTCAGGAAGAAGAACGCCGCCGCCAGCGCCGACGCCGCCTTGGAGCCCGTGAGCGCCAGCGCGAGGAAGTACGCGAAGAAAACCAGCGAGAACGAAACGAGCAGGTTCGGGAGCAGGATTGAATCGCGCAGTGAAAGCCCGCCGACGAGGAACGCCGACGACGAGAAGTCCATGAGAAACGGGTACGCGAGAGGCGCGCCGTAGAGCACGGGATACTGAGGCGGGAAATTGTTCCCATAGGCGAACGACGTGACGAGGGAGAAATGGAACGCATAGTCGCCCCAGACGTTCGCCGTTGCGGTGAGCCCGCCGCGGCCGTCGTCTGCCAGAATGCCGTTCCAGTTGATTACAGCGACGAGCAGGAAAAGAAAAAGAATGAACGCCTCGGCTTTTCCGAAATGCAGCGGCTTGATTGACGGCTTGGATTTGCGCGCGATTAACAACGCTGCGGCAAGGAGAAGCGCGGACGTCAGCAGAAGAACGAGCCACGACAGCGAACCGAGCAGCCACGACAGCAGAAGCGAAATCCACGCGGACGAAAGGACGGCGACGAGGAGGGTGAACGAAAGCTGCTTGAACAGGTCGTCCAAGAAATCGAAAATGAACGAGAGCGCGATTCCGAACGCGAGCGCGGAAACGAGGAGGAGCAGCGCAAGCAGCATTTTTTTCCACCTAGGAGGGGGGGAATCCGAAGGTTTCGGGGGGAACCCCGGTTGGACGCACGCTGCAGCGTGCGTCGTTCAGGGCGCATCCCCCCCCGCCGCTCAACGGGCCCGACGGGAATTTCACGGCCTTTCTTTTTTCGTCGAGGTTTTTTCTTTCGCGAAAGAAAAAAGGTCGATTTGAACCCGCAACCTACTGGTGTCTCCCCCAGTTCGGATCGAAGCTTCGACTTCCTTCCAATCGGCACTGGAATCGGAACCAGTCGCTCTATCCAAGCTGAGCTACGGGCCCGCAACTAATGTTTGGTCCGACCTGTTTAAATGCTTATATTGCGAGGAGCCGCGCCACTGCCCGTTCGGTACGGCGGTCGATTCCCGAAGGCGCAAAATCAGAGCTTTGCGAGCAGAAGGAGTTCCACTGTGGCGAGGAACGTGAGCAGGAAGAACACCAGCGACGCCACTGCCGCGACTGCAACCGCGATGGCGAGCGGGAAATTGAGGTAGAGGAGCTTGAGCGGCGGGGAGGAGAACGCAATCTGTTTTATCTTTTCGCTGGAGAGGTAGCCCGTAGCCGACTGCCTCGACAGGGCGTCCGCCAGCTGCGCCTTGTAGTCGAGGGTTGCGTTGTACGCCGAATCGACGAAACGTTCGTAATTGGAAGAAACAACCTGCTCGCGCGCCGCGGCGATTATCGCCGTTTTGTTGGCGGCGTTCATCGACGCATAAGCGGGGTCCTTGCCCAGCGCCGCGTCGAGGAGGCTGTCCGAAAGGAACTCCCTGAGGTCATCCTTGCTGACCGCGGCGGCCACCATGCCGCGGTCGAGCGGCAGGGCGTCGACCACCGCGCTGGAGAGCACCGAGGTCGTGTTCTTCTGCGTCATCGCCTGCGCGACGTTGGTGAAGAACGCCGACGTATACTGCGCCTTGTTCGCATCCACCTTCGTGAACACCACACCGAACGTCGCAATCAGGAGGAGGAGAAGGCAGACGTTGAACAGCGTCCACGCGCGCGACAGGGATATTTTTTCAAGCCGCGTCCCCATGAACGCAGCCAGCGACAGCGTAAGCGAGAACGCGACGAAAACCAGCACCAGGCCGGGCGAAAGCAGGTAGAGCAGCAGGGCGGGCACCAGCGTCGCAGGGAGGACGATGAGGGCGGTTCCGGCGGTCTGGCGGAAACCGAAGTACGCGGAGAACGCGAGCGCAATCGAGAACAGCAGGAGGAACAACCCGAACGAGAGGCTGTAAAGCTTCGACACGGTGAACGCGAGGCGCGGCATGTCGAACAGGTCGCGCGTCGTGAAGCTGGACTTGTCGAACAGGACGCAGCAGAAAACGAACAGGACGGCGATTAACACGAGCAGCGGCATGCGCTTGCGCAAATCGCCGCCGAAGGAAATCGTGACCGAGGGAATCGTGACGGCAATCTGGCGCCCCTGCTGGGGCGGCGGCTGGTGCGCGGGCTGCGACGCAATGAGCGCCGACTGCGCGCCGCGCTCGCGAATCTCCTTCTGCGTCCTGATTCCCATGCACAACACGAACGGAAACCGCTTTAAAAAACGTTGTCCTAACGAATCGGGGGGAATGATGGCCGGCTACATGGACGCGCGCTACGCGCCGAAGGAGGACGACGTGGTGTGCACGTTCCGCATGAAAAACGCGAGGGGCGTTTCCACGGGATACGCGGTCCAGCAGCTCGTCGCGGAATCGTCGATAGGCACGTGGACGGACATCGCGACGATGAAGCCAGAAATCGCGAGGAAGCTCGGACCCAAGGCTTTTTCGCTGAGGGGCGGAGTTGTCAAGGTCGCCTATCCCGCGGACGACTTCGAGCCGGGAAACGCTTCGCAGATTTGGAGCGCGGTTTGCGGCAACATATTCGGAATGAAGATTCTCGATTCGCTGCGCGTCGAGGACATCGAGCTCCCGAAAAAGCTCGCGCGCTCGTTCAAAGGACCCGCGCTCGGCGTCCCGGGGATAAGGCGCATGCTCGGCGTGCCGAAGCGTCCGCTTGTCGGGACAATCGTGAAGCCGAAGGTGGGGCTCAACGAAAGGGAGCACGCGCACGTTGCTTACGAAGCGTGGGCGAACGGCCTGGATTTGGTGAAGGACGACGAGAACCTTTGCTCGATGTCGTTCAACAGATTCGAGAAGCGGGTCGTCGAGGTACTGAAGGCGAGGGAACGCGCCGAGAGGGAAACCGGCGAGAAGAAGCTCGCGGTGCTCAACGTCAGCGGCCCGAAGATGCTCCAACGCGCCGAATTCATACGCGAGCACGGCGGAAACGCCGCCATGGTCGACATCATTTCATGCGGATGGGCGGGGCTGCAGATGCTCCGAAACGCGGAAACGGGGCTCGTGATGCACGGGCACCGGGCGGGGCATGCGGCGTTCACGCGAAACAGGGAGCACGGCATCGCCATGATGGTTGTTGCGAAAACCGCGCGATGGTGCGGAATCGACACCCTGCACATCGGCACTGCCGACATCGGGAAGATGGAGGGCGGCTCCGACGAAGTGGTTGCGGTTCGGGGGGCGATTCAGCGTGACGAATTCGGACTGAAACCCGTGTTCGCGGTCGCTTCCGGCGGGCTGCATCCCGCGCTGCTGCCGGGCGTAATCGAACGCTTGGGCGGGGACGTCGTCGTGCAGTTCGGAGGGGGGGTGCACGGGCATCCGCGCGGGACTGCCGCAGGGGCGCGCGCGGTCAGGCAGGCGCTTGACGCGACAGTTGAAGGCGAAACGCTCGACGCGGTTGCCGCGCGGCATTGGGAACTGAGGGAAGCTCTTGAAAAATGGAGGCGAAACGGATGAACGCTCCGACGCGCGTCGCTCTCGTAGGCAGGGTTGAAAACCCGCTCGCGATAAAGACCGCAGACAGAATCTGGAACTTCCTGAAGGGGAAGGGCATGAAGATGGAGGTCCAAAGGGGTTTCCTGAAGAGGCCGAACGCCCGCGAAATCCGCGAGTTCGACGCCGACTTGGTGCTTTCCTTCGGGGGCGACGGGACGCTGCTGCACGTGTTCCGCGAACTCGGGGAAGGGAACGCGCCAGTGCTCGGAATCAACTGCGGCGAACTCGGCTTTCTCACCGACGTGGACTACTCGATGATAGACGCGCACATAACAAACGTCATGAAGGGGCAATACTACATCGAACCCCGCGGCCGCCTGGATTTTTCGATTGACAGCGAACGCCTGCCCCACGCCTTGAACGAGGGCATCATCGTCCCGTCGAAGTCTCTTTCCCTGCTCCGCTACGGGCTCAACGTCAACCAGGAATACCTGTGGAGGGACAACGCGGACGCGCTGATAATCTCCACCCCCACGGGAACGACCGGACACGCGCTCAGCGCCGGCGGACCCGTCATCAACTACAACGCCCGCGTCATCGCCGTGGTGCCGATGAACTCCACCAACCAGGCGAGCCGCCCGCTCGTGGTACCGGACGACGCGACGGTTACCGCGTACGATATAAGCGCCGCGTCGCCGCCGGACCTCGTCATCGACGGGCAGGTGCGCGTGAAATGCGGCAGCGAGGTTTCGGCGCGCAAGTCGAAGCACCCCGCGCTTCTGGCGAGGATATACGCGTCCAGTTACGCCGCGCCCAGAAGGATACGCAAGAAAACGGAAACCGCCGAGATGGAAATACTCAAGACGGCTCCGCCTTCGTCGAAGTTCGTATTCCACCTGCTCGAGTTCGAGGGACCGTTGACGCAGAAGGAAATAATCGCGGCAACGATGCTTCCCGCGCGCACGGTGCGCAGAGGACTCGATTGCCTCATAGGGCGGGGGATTATCGTGAAGAAGCCGTTCCTCGGCGACCCGCGGCAGTCGCTCTACGTAATCAGCAGGTGATTTCATGCGCACTCTCGACTTCCTCTTCGAACTCGGACAGCTGAAGCGCGTCAAGCGCAGCGGCTGGTGGGTTGCGAAGGTTCCGAACCCCGAGAGCGTTGCGGAGCATTCGTTCAGGGCCGCGGTTATCGCATTCGTAATAGCCGAAGGCGAAGGGAAGGGCAACGCGGGCGATTATGCTGTCGCCGCGCTCCTGCACGACTCCTGTGAAACCCGCCTCGGCGACAGGCACAAAATCAGCCAGAGATATTTGAGGAAGGGAAACAGCGAGAAAAAAGCGAGAAAGGACCAGCTCGAAGCGCTGCCGAAACAACTACGCGCCTCCATCTCCGGCCTCCCCGACGACGACATCGTCCGCGACGCCGATTTGCTCGAATGCGCGGTTCAGGCGAAGGAATATTTCGACTGCGGCTATCGCGACGCGAAGGACTGGATACAACGCGCCGGGCGCGGGCTGAAGACGAAGACGGCGAAGCGGTTGTTTGCGGAATTGAAACGCTCTGATTCTGGCAGATGGTGGCGCGGTTTGAAGGCGGACTAGGCGGGGGCGACGGGCAGAAGGATTCCCGCGGCAGTCGCTCTGCGTAATCAGTAGGTAAATCCGCGCTTGACTCGGCGCCTTTTTTGGTTCCGTGCCAGGTTGGAACGCTTGATTGGCCGCACGATAGACTCCCTAACGACATTAACTGTTTTTGCGGGGCCGAACTGACCGCTTTCCTGCAGGCTTTCCGATAAATCGGAGAGCCCGAGAAGGGGGCGGGGGCTGGTCTTCAAGTGTTCGAATATCGGCGGGAGCGACACGCTCAGATTTTTCAAGCGAAACGCCGTGTTTTTGGGTTGCTTTGCATGCGGCAAGTTATCCAACTGCTCCTTGTAATGACGCAAAAGTTGCTCTGCGAGCTGGCGGCGCGCGACAGGCACCCTGAGCGACTGCTGCTTCAACTCGTCGTGCTTGCGCGCCAACTCTTCCACTGACGGCGGTTTAGGCCGGTTTCCGGTTCTGCTTCCCATATGATTGTTAAGAGGCGCACGCTCTTTAAAGCTTTTTTTTCGTTCCCGCCGCCGATGCTTTTTCCTAGGCGAGGGCGACGAGCAGCAGGACTCCCGCGGCAAGCCAGAGAACACCATCGGCTGCCAACAAAAACGGACCGAACAACGTCACCGTGAGGTAGTCGAAGAAAATGAGAACGTTGACCTGAAACTCCTCGACGATTTCCGCTGCCGCGCCCAACATCAGTATCTTGCCTCCCGCAGAAATAGGGCAAAGGAGGAATTTAAGCGTTGGGACTCAAACCAATCGGCGCGCAAGGCGCGAAACCGCCCCGCATTTGCGGCAGACGCGCTCCTTCTTCTTCCAGTCCATGTCGAATTCGGTGCCGCCGCATTCGAGGCAGCCCTTCACGTCCTGGTTGTGGAAGGACTTCCACGCCGCCTTCGTGTCGCCGTAAACCATCGAGGAGCGGGTGTGCGCTTTTCTTTCGGAAAACGCCGCGGACGCCTTCGGCGGTTCTTGCGCGGCCGCGCGCCTCAGACGTCCGCTGCTGCAGCGCGGGCATTTCTCAGGTTCGTCGTCGTCGAATTTCGCGCGGCAGTTCAGGCACTCGAACATCACCATAGGATGTGATTTTAAAGGCGGGAAGATATAAAAGCTTCGTGATTAGGCGGAAAATCCTGTGCTGCCTGCTCGACGGATACGGCGACGTGCGCTACGGGGAACTCGGAAGGAAAACGCCCCTCGAATACGCGGAAACGCCGTTTTTTGACGCGCTGCTGGCGGGCGGCACCTGCGGTTTCATGGAGCCCGTCGGTCTGGGGAGGGAAGTGCCGATAACGGATGCCTCCACAATGACTTTCTCGTTTTTGGGTTACGACGCGCGGAAATTCCCGCACGGCCGCGGCATCATAGAAGCAATCGGCGAAGGCATGCGCGTGCGCGACGGCGACTTCGCCGCGCGGTGCAACTTCGCGACCGTTTCCCAGGACGGAACCATAACGGACCTGCGCGCGGGAAGGATAAGGGACACGAAAGAATTGGAAACCGCGCTTAACGGAATGCCGTTCCCCGTGCCGTTCGAGTTCAGGGCAACTGCCGGGCATCGCGGCATCGCGGTTTTCAGGAGCGGAAAGAACCGGCGTTTTTCGGAGGACATTACTTCCGTGGACCCGCACGTGGTTGGAAGGAAAATCATGAGGGCGAAACCGCTGAAACCGTCTGCGAAAAAAACCGCCGATTTGGTGAATCTGTTCGTCGAGAGGAGCCGCGAGGCTCTCGCCGCCAGCCCCTTCAATAAAAAACGGAAAGCGCGGGGGCTTCCGCCCGCGAACGCGCTGCTGCCGCGCGGTTTTTCCGCCAAGGTGCCGAGGCTGGAGCCGTTTCCGGAAAAATACGGGGTGCGCGCATGCGGCGTCACGGGCGTTGCGATAAACAAGGGGATATGCAAACTGCTCGGCATCCCGATAAAACGCGTCGACGAGGACGTCGGAGACAACGCGAAGGAGATGAAGATGAAACTGACGCCGACGCTTGAGGCGCTGCGCAATTACGCCTTCGTCTTCCTGCACTTCAAGACAATCGACATGGCGGGGCACGACGGCGATTTGTGGCGCAAAGTTTCCGAAATTGAAAGGACGGACGCGTTCCTCGGCGGCTTGCCTCTGGACGGCGCCGTTGTTGCGGTCGGAGCCGACCACTGCACACCGTGTAAAATCGGGGGGCACAGCACGGACGCGATACCCTACCTGTTCGGCACGCCCGACAAGGGCGCGCGCGGCGGCAGGAAGTTCGGCGATTCGGAGTGCGCGAGGGGGAAGCGCATCAAGCAGTACGACTTCGTCGGCGAGGTTTTGAAGGCGGCGAGTAGGCGGTAACAAGGCGCGCTATTAGTTTTTTGTGCCGAAATTGCTCTTCCGGCGTTTTAGCGTTAACCACCCGGCTAACCAAACGCCGCATCAAATGCGTTGGAAACGAAAAATACATGCGCTCCGACCAACGGCTTAGCGGAGTCCTTTCTGCGCGCAGGGCGAGAATTAGGTCGTTGTGTTCCTTAGCCTGAGTCGCGTCAAGGGAGATGGTTTTGCTTTTGCCGCGGATTGGAAAGGTTAATTCCAGCGCGGGTTTAGCGGGCAAGCAGCTGCTCCTCGATGCGCAGTAGTCGGTTGTACTTGCTCGTGCGCTCGCCGCGGGCGGGCGCGCCGATTTTCGCGAACTCCGCGCCGACACCCACCGCAATGTCCGCGATGAACGAATCGTCAGTCTCGCCGGAGCGGTGCGACACGACGACCTTCCAGCCCGCTTCCTTCGCGAGGCGGCCCGCCTCAAGCGCCTCGGAAACGGTTCCGATTTGGTTGGGCTTCAGGAGGAGCGCGTTGCACGCGCTGCCCATGATGGCGGTCTTGATGCGCTCCGTGTTCGTCACGAGCAAATCGTCGCCGACTATGGAAAGTTTGGAACCGAGCATCTTCGTCAGCATCGCGAACTCGCCGAACGCGTCCTCGGCGAACGGGTCCTCGATGTAGGCGAGCGGGAATTTCTTGGCTAGCGACGCGTAATAGTCGGCGAACGCATCGGGCGCGTATTTCTTGCTTTCGACGACATACGCATTGCCCTTCAACAGCCGCGACGCGGCGCAGTCCAAGCCCAGTTTTGCTTTCTTCGCGTGCCCGGCTTCGTCTAGGGCTTTTGAAATCAGCTCAAGCGGCGCCTCTGCGTCCTTCAGCGGCGGGGCGAACCCGCCCTCGTCGCCGACGTTCGTCGCGCCCCTGCCGTACTTCTTTTCGAGGATGCCCTTCAGCGCGCGGTAGGTTTCGGAAACGATTTCCGTCGCCTCAGAGAACGTCCTCGCGCCCACGGGGAGGAGCAGGTATTCTTGGAAATCCAAATCGTTGCCGGCGTGCATCCCGCCGTTGATGAGGTTCGCCGCGGGGCAGGGCATGCGGCGCGCGTCGCCGAGAAGCGCGTAAAGCGCCTTGCCTTCGACCAGCGCCTGCAGCCGCCACAATGCCATGCTCGACGCGATTGTTGCGTTCGCGCCGATGCGCTGTTTGTTGGGCGTGCCGTCTACGGATAGAATCACGGAATCCAACGCGCGCGCGTCGACGTGCTTCCCCCGCAGCGATGGCGAAAGGATTGAATTGACGTTGCGCACCGCCTTGGTGACTCCCTTGCCGAAGTAGCGTTTGCCGCCGTCGCGAAGCTCTAACGCCTCGTGCACGCCCGCCGACGCGCCCGACGGCGCGGCCGCGAGGGTGCGCCACTGCCCCGCCCACGCCTCCGCTTCAACTGTCGGCGCGCCGCGCGAATCGAGAACCTCCCGCGCCCTTAGCGACGAAAGGCGCGAGGGCGCTTCGAGCTCCGCCACCTTGCGCAAGCGACGCACGTGGCGTTCGGCTTGCGTGAAGGGTGTGTTGAGGAAGACGTCCGTGATTTTTTCCGCGTCCTTTGTGGAGGAAGCGAGGACGAGGACGTTCGCGTCTACGTGCTCGCGGGACTGCTTCGCTGTTTCTGGCGAGGCGCACAGCGCGGCGCGCACGCCCTTGATTTTGTTCGCGGAAACGCTCATGCCTACGCCCGTGCCGCAGACGAGGACGCCGAAAACCGCCGCGCCGGAAACGACCGCGTCACACGTCCTGAGCGCGTAGTCGGGGTAGTCGACGGGTTCCGCGCCGTGCGTGCCGTAGTCATGGACGTCGTGTTTCTTCTTCAGATAAGCGAGTATTTTGTTTTTGAGTTCGAAGCCTGCGTGGTCGGACCCGAGAGCGATGCGCACCCACCCACCCCCCATAATTCCGCTAATAACTGTTTTATTAACAAAGCATTTAAAGGATTGGGTGATGGGAACGGCGGTCCTTTCCAAGAACGAAATCCTGCGTGCGGCGAAAAAGGGTGAAATCGCGGTGACGCCGTTCGACGCGGAATGCGTCGGGCCGTGCTCGGTTGACTTGCGCCTCGGGAACGAATTCAAGGTGTTTGCCAAGAAAAAAGGAACGAAAGAGGTAAAGGACGCGCCCGACGCCATCGGCAGGGACGCGTTCAAACGCGTCGTGCTGCGCGGCGGCGAGACGCTCTCGCTCAAGCCGGGCGAACTCGTTCTCGGCGTAACGAAGGAACGCGTCCGCCTTTCCAAGAAATACTGCGCGGTGATAGACGGACGGAGCCGCTTCGCCCGAATCGGGCTTCTGGTCCATGTCAGTTCGAGCCTGATACAACCCAACTGCGACAACGTGCAGGTTCTTGAAATCGCCAACCTTTCGCCGTTCACGCTGAAACTGAAACCGGGGCTGCGCGTCTGCCAGGTGGTTTTCCACGAGCTTTCCAGCCCCGCCGAATACAAAGGCGGTTTCAGGCTGCAGAAGCATCCGTAATAGCGGAATCGAGGGGGGTCCCTTCTATATGCCGTCCAGCCGCACCGGTAAAACAAAGGCGCACTACGCCCGCCAGCGCGATTCGTCCTTCATCTATTACCGGGCGAGGATGGAGGACGCGGGCAAGACCGCCGCGGGTTCCTTCAACATCTACGACTTCGTCAGCAACGCGTTTTCCTTCTCGCCGAAACGCAAGGACGCGTTCGTGCGCGTGCTTGAGGCGCTGAAGGAGAAGCCGCGCGGGTTCTCCGAATTGCTGGTAACGAGCGGGCTGGGCAGAAGCGCGTTGTTTCTTCTTCTGCTTTCGCTCGAACGTTCGGGTTTGGTTGCGAAGAACGGCCGCAAGTTCTCCCTGGCCGACGCGTTTTCCTCGTCGCTCGAGGCGTCCGCGTCGTGGTGGCGGCGCTGGCGCGCGTAGCGCAACGGTTTTATTGCTTGGCGCGCTTCCTTTGTTTGCCGCATTCCGCAGAATGCGGCCAGTAGGGTCGGGTGTTTCCATGGGCGTGTTTGATTTGTTCGGGAAGAAGCCCGTTTCGTCCGAGTTCCAGTACTCGCTCGAGTGCAGCGTGCACCCGATACGCCTGCCGGCGTTCAAGGAGGATTACGTCCTTCTGAATGTCTCGCTGCAGAACACGTCCGACCAGCCGCTGCTGACGTCGCTGGTCCTAGTAGTGCCCAAAACAATCGGGTTCGACAGAACCGCGCTGCAGCAGGAGCACGAAACGCGAGTCGGCGAGATGCAGCCCGGCGAGCGCAAGGGGTTCCCGTTCAAGATATGGAGCACGTCGCGCACGCGGGCGGGAAGCTACCCGTTGCGCGTCTATGCGGTTTCGCACTACCGCGACTACGGGCACATTCTGAACGAGGTGCGCAGAACCATAGATTTGCGCGTGGAGTAGCTTGCCAGCGCCATTTCGGTATCTTTTTATATCACATTAAGCCAGTTCTTATCGGTGGCTCCCATGAAAAAATCATTTGTCTCGTTTTTGCTTGCCGGCGCGTTTTTGCTGTCGTTGGTTTCCGCGGAAACGATAATTTTTAAGGAAACCCTTTCCTCCCTTGAGTTTTCCCCGTCAATGTCCTGCTGGGAGAGAACAGATTACGCCGACAAAGTCGTTTTCGAATTCAACGCCGCGAACACATGGAGCATTTGGGACTGCAGCAGCTCCCGCTCCCCCTCCTCGGTGACCTTCACGATGGGCGCAGGTCTGTCCGCTGCGTCCGAAGACGTCATTGGCGTGGAAGCAACGCGCGTCACCCTATCGGGCGACACCTCTTTTCTCAAAACCGACGCCCGCGAATTCTCTTGGTGGGTTACAGTACCTACGTTCGAGATACTAGTGGAAACGACCGCCGCGCCCGGCTGCGACAAGCAGCGAATCCTCTTCGACCCGGTACTTCAGGAGTATCGGAAGGTAAAAGGGCTTATAGCCGACCTCGACGATTGCGAATCAACTCTGCGCGTCCGACAGGAGCCAAAGGGCGCGAAGACAATTGTCTACGTTTCTTTTGACGCCAAAGAAACTAACACCAAAGAAAAGAGCCGATTCGGCGGCTTGTATTATTATGATTCGAAGGACGCCCTCGGCAGCCCGAAAAAGAAATATAAGGTGGCAAAAGAATTCAAGTTCGTTTACAACGCCGCGAAGCAAACGGATGCCCAACTCAGGAACGCGCTTTGCTCCGCGAACGGTTTCGACTTGGGCGAAGCGTGGAGCGAGGTCGCAGTGCTGGGCGCGTCAGTAACAACCGGTCCCGCCGGGGAGTTCGTCAAGAGCTCAGACTTCGAGTTGTTTCCCAAAGCCTGTAACGACGTGACTGTTGACGAGGAAGGAATAGTTTTTGACGGCGGGAAGGCATCGGTGAAGACGTCTGCGGGAGTCGTGGCTTCCGTTCGCGTGGTAGCCAAGAAAAGCGTTTTGGACGAAGCCGAGTGGACGAACTCAGGCCTCCTTTCAAAAACGCTCAAACAATCCGAAGAGATTCTCGTCAATGCGGAGTCAATCAGGGAGGTGGGTGCGGAACGCCTCGTATGGGCCGTGGACCTGTCCGATAAACTCGAGTCCGGCACTTACGCGTCCTACGAACTCTTCTTCAAGGACGCGAACGGCAAACCCGTCAAAATCAACGGCGGGGAAAAGAGCCTCGTCGTGAAAGCCGACGACGAAATCACCATCCCCCGCGCTCCCATGGGGCAAGGCGTGCAATTCTGCATGAAGTCGAAAGAAAAAGACAAGAGCATGGCGCAATTCAGCGTCTCCGACGTGGACCTTTCGGAAAGTGGCTGGGTGCGTTTCAAGGCAGCCTACAAGACGGATTCAAACGAGAAAATAAAAGACGACACGCACGACTACGCGCATCCTCTGAAGGCAGGAAGTGAGTTTGAAATCAAGGACGACAACGGCAAACCGTTGGCGCGCGGGCGCTTCAGCAAGTCCGAATGCAAGGACGACTGCTCATGCAGCGGCGGGAAAGACGTCGTGGTCACGTTCGTCGCGTTATCCGGCGGCGAACAAAAAACGCCCGTGAAACGCTCCGACGCCGTTTTGAAGCTGCAGAACAGCGCGGCGTGCACGTTTAGGCAGGACCGTAACAGCATCGCCTTGGCGGTAATCGGCGTGCCCGTGCCCGTAGACTATACGGTGGTAATAGGCGGCAATGTTGTGGACGAAGGCACTTTCGACCCCACGGGTTCGAGCAGCACGTTAGTAATCGGTTCCGAGGACTTTGCCGGCGGCGACATATCTTTGCCAACAATCGTCAGGTACGAAGATTTCAGTGATGCTCTCGTTGCGCTTGCCGCCAGTGGCCCCGTCATAGTGAAGGTTCGACCGGAGTCCCCTGTTGCTGTAGTTTCCCCCCTTTCCCAGTCGGGGCCCAAACAGGCGAGTTTTGCGGAGGAGGACGAAGGCGAAGACGTAATCGTGGAATGCAAAGCGCCTGTTTCAAAGTTGCAGGACTCGAACGGGGCGAACTTCCGCGCGGGCAACGGCGCTTCCGCCACCCCAATCGACTCGACGAGCACGCCCGTTTTGAGTTACACGCTCGAGAACGTCGTAAAGCAGTGGGAGTGCTATTACTACCCGTTGATTCAGGAGTACGAGGGCTCCAAAACGATTACTGGTTACGGCGTCGACTACTTCTTCAAGAACGGCGAACCAGTAAGCGGTTTCCCGATGGTTTGGGACGAATCCTCCTACAACCCCAAAGAAATGTATGTTTACTTGGACACCGCGTTTTCCGTAAGTGAGGAAGGATTGAAGGATTACCTTCTTAGGTATGACGCCATCAGCGATACAAGCCTGGTCATATCAGAATACGCGGTCATATCAGAATACCTGTTGAACAGTCTCATGTCGCAAATCTTGGAACAGGTTATCAGCAACGTTGAAAAGTTGCCGGAGCAAATCAAGAATTGCGCTCGGCAGGGAGATATCCCGTACCAGTGGCCTAGCGAGGGTTGCATCATTTTCCCGTACCCGTTAAAATCGGGGATTTCCGGTGCTGCTTTATGGGACCATGATTTCGGGGTGTTGCCGGACCAGGTGTTCCGAGAGACGCGGACGCTTAAATTCCCGTTTGGCCCCGTCGTCTCGGCGGCTAGGGAGCTTTACCTTTATCCAGACGTGCCTGAAGGAGTCCCAGGACGCATGAATTTCTTTGACGCAATTAATCACGACACGCATAGAGCAGAAAGCGGCGCGTATAAAGAAAAAACAGTGACCGTCACCAGCGTATCGGTAGTGGTTGACCCGCGCAACGGCCAGCCGAAACCGAGCGTTGCTTGCCAGTATCGCGGAGAAGAATGATTTGATGGCGTTGGAGGTAGAAGAAGAATGAGGAAACCGTTGTTGTTTTTGCTTCTGGGAACCGGGCTCCTGCTGTTCGGCTGCATCGGGGGAGGCGAGCCGACGCCTTCGCCCTCGCCCGCCGCAACAGTCGAAGCGCAAGCGAACGTGGTGCAAATCCTGGACGGCTCCTTTTCGCCCGCTTACCTACAGATAAAAACGGGCGGCGAGGTGACATGGACGAACAACGGTTCGCAGCCCCGCATCCTCTACTTCATCGACATGGAGTCGCCAATCATCAATCCCGGAGAGTCGTGGACGCGCTCGTTCAACGCTTCCCTCGAACACACGTACCTCGGCGAGCCGTGGAGCCCGACTTTCAAGGGAGCAATCCGGGTTTCCTAACGCGCCCTTCCGTTATGCGTAAGGTATTTAAGCAGAGGGCGCCTTCTCGGTTTGCGTTTACAATCCGCAAGAGGTAAATAAGATGGCACTGAAGGTATCCCAGCTGATGGGCATGGACGTTTACACGGACAACGCTACGTTCGTGGGGAAGGTTTACGACGTGATTCTCGACCTGCAGAAGGGCGAGGTCGTCCGCCTGACGCTTGAGCCGATAAGCGCGTCGAGCAAGGACGAGGCAAAACGGGTATTCCGCGAGAAGACGATAATGTTCAAGAGCGTGAAGGCGGTCGAGCGCATCATAATCATCTCCTCAGCCCCGATACCCGAGGCGGCGGAGGAGGAAGAGGCGCCCGCGCCGCAGAAGCCGATGCCCTACTCGTACAGGTACAAGCGCAGCGTCTGAAAAGAGAAAGAAAAAATTCGCGCCCAGCGCCCGCCGTCGTTGCGAAAGTATAATTAAGCGAACGCGGCAATACTTAATTCCGCAAAGCGGGGTAGGGTAGCCAGGAGTGCCCGCTGGGCTCATAACCC
>PEXZ01000032.1 GCA_002763345.1 Candidatus Micrarchaeota archaeon CG08_land_8_20_14_0_20_59_11 | reverse complement strand
AAGCACTTTTGCTTCGCACTGAAAACTAGCACGTCACGAGATAGTCGAGGATGTTCTGAAGCAGCACCGTGCTGTTCGTCTGCTCGAGCGGGTATGCGACGTAGAGGACGCGACCTGCATAGCGCGTCTCGTATATTCCCGGATACTCCTTGCCGCCCACCTTCAGAATCGCGAGCTTCGAAACGGCCTCGGGATTCTCGGAAACAACCGCGAATTCCGTGACGGGCACGCCGAAGTCCTTCATCAAGCCGCGCATCGTCAGGTGGTCGATGTTCACAGTCTCGAGCTCGACGTTTTTCTGCCCCGTCTTCGTCTCGATGTAGCGAGCCATCAGCACCTTCTCGAGGATGCCGAACCCGCGCCGCGTCGTGGAATTCGTCAGAATGTCGTAGTAGTAGTGCTCGTTCACGGGCGTCTCGCCGCGCGCCTTCATCTCCGCAACCATCTGCTCGTCCAAGTCGCGCGCCTTCTGAAGCTCGAATTCGTCGACGTAGTAGCTCGTGGCGGAGTCGCCTATCCAAATCATGGAGCCGCCCGCGTTCAGGTACGACTCAAGCGCCTTCGCCTGCGTTATCGAGACGTTCTTCATGCGCTCGATGATGATGAGGTCGTACCCTTTCAGCAGCCCGAAGCTCATCTGCGACTGGGGAAACGGCTCGATGTAGGCGTTGTAGGAGCGCGCGTGCCTCAGCATGCCCTCCAGCGTCTTAGGGTCGCCGATGCCCGTGTCCCCTGAGATGAGCGCCACCTTCGAGTGCGAACGCATGATGGTGTTGCAGTAGATTTCGCACCAGTTCCCCGGCACCTGCGAACAGTGAATCCACTGGAACTTGGTGAGCACGACGAGAAGGACGATAATCAGTATCAGGACGACGAGTATGTGCGGCAGCTCCTTCTCCAGTTCCTTCACTCCGTCCGCCATGAAGAAGGTTGCGCGCGATACATTTAAAGCATTTGTTTTGTTACCCGTCTGTATGCTTGTAAAGGGGAAGCATTACAGGACCGTTTGGTGGGAGCGGGGCAGCGTAAAGCTCATCGAACAGAACGCTCTGCCCTTCGAATTCAAAATCGCGACGTGCCGCGGCTTCAGGCAGACCGCGCGTGCCATCGGCAATATGACTGTTCGCGGCGCGCCCGCCATCGGCGCGGCGGCTGGTTTCGCCATGGCGCAGGCGATGCTGGCGGGAAAGGCGAAGGAAGGCACGGGATTGATTAAGGCAACCCGCCCGACCGCGGCTGACCTTTTCCATGCGGTTGACAGGGTTGCTGCCGCCGATGACGCGCTTGAGGAGGCGCAGCTGATTGCCGACGAGAACGTCCGCGCGTGCGAGCGCATCGGCGAAATCGGAGAGAAGCTCTGCGAAGCGCGAGTCCTAACCCACTGCAATGCAGGATGGCTGGCTTGCGTGGACTGGGGAACCGCCCTCGCACCGGTCTATGCCCGGCACCGCAAGGGCAAGCGCGTCTTCGTCTACGCCGACGAAACCCGTCCCCGCTCGCAGGGTGCGCGGCTTACGGCGTGGGAACTTCAAAACGAGGGCGTGCCGCACGCAATCATAGCGGACAACGCCGCCGCCTATTTCATGCAACGCGGGGAAATCGACTGCGTTTTCGTCGGTGCCGACCGCATAGCCGCAAACGGCGACTTCGCGAACAAAATCGGGACGCTGGAAAAGGCGATATGCGCGAAGGAGTTCGGGATCCCGTTTTACGTGTGCGCGCCGCAGTCGACGATAGACGCGAAGTGCAGGGACGGAAAGGCGATTCGGATTGAAGAACGTGATGAGGACGAGGTGCTTTTCCAGACGGGATTGTGCGACGACGGCAGAATCGGGCGCGTGCGCGTGTGCGCGCCGCTTTCACACGCGAAGAACCCCGCCTTCGACGTGACGCCCGCGAAGCTCGTCACGGCGTACGTAACCGAACGCGGCGTGCTAAGGCGCGGGAATTTAATACGTGCGGCGCACAAGTGAACTCATGCCTAGGAAACTCGTCAGCATGCTCGGACCGTTCCAGAATCCCGAGGCGATGAAACTCGCGTCCGAAAAGGTGGAAACGCGAGGCGCGTCTGCCGCAGGGAATAGCCGCACCGAGAAAACAGCGGGGCGGATAAACAAAACCCTGGAAATGGCGCTCCGCGACGCCAGCATCGGCGGGCAGATACGCGACGCCCTCGCACCGCACGCGCGCGCGGGAAATCTTCTTGCGCTCGCGCACTATCTTTCGCACAACATGACGGTCGACGCCAGGAACGGCGAGTACGTCCCCAAGCGCGGGACCGACAAGGAGGCGATGGAACTGCACCAAAAACTGGTTGAAACAATAAGGAACGGCAGGAAAATGCCGACTACGCAGAGAGGGAAGCTCACCAACGTGTTTATCGCGCCTGCGAAGGCTGGCAGCGCCTACGCGAGGAATATAATAATTGAACTCAACATGCCGCTCGTGCTCGGAATTGCCGGCAAAGGCCATATCGGCGGCGCCAGTAAATTCGAGGACAGGTGGATGGAAGGGGTGTTAGGGCTAAGTCGCGCGATAGAGGGCTACAGCCCCGAAATCAGTGGGTTTTCGACGTACGCCGCGACGTGTATAAGGCATGCGATTAATCGCAGCAGCTGGAACGAGTCCAGAAACGTGAGGATACCGGCGGGCCTGCGCGATTTGGAAACGGAAATCTGGAAATACCTCAAAACGCTTCCGCCGTCTGCGGAGGAGCCGAGCCCGGCGGATATCGCGAAAAAGCTCGGGGTAGCGGAGAAAAGGGTGAGGCGCGCCCTGGAAATCGGGCCCGATGTTCCGATGAACAAGCAGTTCAACGAGGGCGAACCGTTGACGTCGGCGACGCTGCTTTACGCGGATGACCGGAGCTTCGCGCGCGCCGAGGACCGCATACTGGTGGAAGAACTGATGAGGGTGCTCACGCCTCGCCAAAGGGCGGTTATAAGGAAGCGGTTCTGGGAGGGCAAGACGCTCGTTTCGATTGGCAGGAAGATTAATATCGGGCGCGAAAGGGCGCGGCAGATAGAAGCCGACGCGCTGGAGAAGATGCGACGCGAGGCATAGCTGAACATAAGCGTTAAAAGGCGCGGGGGCGCAAAGTAATCGCATGTCACAGGACAAGATACAGGCGCCGAGCAGTTCCACCGGGCTGATGAGGTTCTACGACGTTACCTCGAGCAACATCCTGCTCGAGCCTAAGACGGTGCTGATTTTCGCGGTGGCGTTCATCGTGCTCGAGCTGATTCTGCACGTCATAAAAGTATAAGTCATCTTACGAGCGCGTAGTAGCCCTTCCTTTTCTCGAAAATCTCGCCCTCTTCCTTGAGTATCGAGAGCGCCGCGACGCACGCGTCCTGCGGCATCTTCGTAGCGACGCACGCCTGCCCGAGCGTCATCTCGCCCTTGAGCAGCGCCTTCTGCACTTTCTCGCCCGCTTCCGCGAGGAACGTCCGCGTCGCGATGTAGTATTTCTTGTCGAACCCGCGCACGCCCATGACGGAATGCCCCTTCACCTGCGGCTCAAGCTCTTTTGAAAGACGCTTGGCTTCCAGCTCGGTCTCGACAACCAGGAAGCCTGTTTTTTCAAGCGCCGCGAGCTGCGGGTTCGGAGCTGCCGTCGCCTGCGCCGCCAACGCGCCCGCAGGAAACTTCGACGCGAGCTCCTTCTTTCCTACAAGCGCGAAAACGCCCTTCTGGATTTCGAAGAACTCGTAGTCGTCGCCGTCCTGGACGCCCGCGGTCTTCCGCAACGACTCGGGTATGGCTATGGCGAGCACGTCGCCGTGCCTGAAGAAACGCATCCGATCCCCAGACAAAAGAAAGGCGGAGTTGTTTAAAGGGATTGCTATTGCAGGGCGAGCAAACGCCGATATTGCCAGTTCCGTTCCTCGGGGACTGCGGCGGCGGCGGCGTAATTGGCGGCATGAACGGCGTGACCGGCAACGTGGGCGGTTGCGACGGCGTGCCCTGCGGCGCGGGCAGCTGCGCGTGCCGCGCCTTCCTCGGCGTCGCGGGCTGCGGCGTGGCTGGCAAACGCGGCGGAACGGGCTTTGCCAACTGACAGCTCGCCGCGAACCCAGGCGCGCGCCGCTTCTATGGCTTTTCTCGGACGGTTGTCCTTCGGATACTTCTTTTCGAAATGCGGGAGTACGCGCTCCGCACAGCCTGCAGCCCAAAATGCCAGTTTCCTTTGATCCGTCTTGGCAGCAAGTTCCGCTATCCTGTCCATTTCAGTCCGCCGGGGGGTTATTCTCCGAAAAAACCTGCGCTTCGAAGCGGTATATCTTCGCCCGCGCGTCCTTCCAGTAGTCGGGGGCGAGCCCCGCCTTGCCGCTCAGATGTTCGAGAAACTGCTTCGCGTCCCATTTCCATTCCACCGGAACTTGCGGCAGCAGCAAGCCCGAATAAGGCCCCATTTGAATAATCAGTCCGTCGCGCCCGATTTTGATTTTTTTCGGCAGTTCCTCGCGCTTGCCGCGCAGTTCCTCAGGCGGCGTGAGCACGCTCACCTCAACTAGCACGTGCTTCATTTCCTCCGCGTCAACCGGGGGGAAGCGCGGGTCGCCGAACGCGGCGCTCACCGCTGCCTCGCATACTGCATCGCCCAACGGCTTCGAGGGATACGGAAAGCCGATGCATCCGCGCAGCTCGCGGGACGGAAAGGAATGGAGAGTGACAAAGACGCCCCGCTTATCGGGAAAATCGGGGCTTCGCATTACTTTACGGCTCGCCGAGTATTCGGAAATGGCTTGTCTGGCTAGTAAAATCAGCTTGCGTCCGCCGGACTTGGTCAAAACAGCCCGCATGTTATATACTCGCCTTCCGCGAATTTAAAGCGTTGCTTCCGATACGCCGTCGGAAAAAGGCATAAAAAGCTCGTCGGAGTTAATTTTGGAAAGGGGGGTTCCGTATGAAGAATTTCGTTGAGGGTAACGCATACACATTCGACGACGTGCTGCTTCTTCCGAACGCTTCGGACGTGCTGCCGAAAGACGCGAACGTCCGCACGCGCCTGACGAAGAAAATCAGCCTGAACATCCCGCTCATAAGTTCCGCCATGGACACCGTCACGGAAAGCGCGATGGCAATCGCGCTCGCCCACGCAGGCGGGGTCGGCGTGATTCACCGCAACCTCGGCCCGCAGGAGCAGGCGCGCGAGGTGGAGAAGGTGAAGAAATCCGCGAACTGGATTATCTCCAACCCCGTCACGGTGAACCCGAACGACCCGATAGACAAGGCGCTTCGGATTAACAGGGAAATGGGAATCGGCGGATTTCCGGTTGTCGAGGGCGACAGGCTCGTCGGAATCATAACGAACAGGGACTGGCGGCTTCAGGGGGACGGGCGCAGGCCCGTGCGCGAGGTGATGACGAAGGACGTCGTCACCGCTTCGCCGAACGTTTCCGTCAACGAGGCGAAGAAGCTGATGCACGAGCACCGCATCGAGAAGCTGCCCGTCGTCGATAAGAGCAAGCGGCTCATCGGGCTCATCACGTTCCGCGACATCGAGAAGAACGAACGCTTCCCCGACGCGTGCAAGGACGGGGAAGGGCAGCTGCGGGTGGGCGCCGCGATAGGGACGAGCGATTCGGAACGCGTCGCCGCGCTGGTGAAAGCGGGGGTTGATTTCGTCGTCGTTGATACCGCGCACGGGCACTCGCGCGGCGTAATCGACGCAGTGAAGCTCATAAAGAAGGAGTTCGGGGGATTGCAGGTGATTGCGGGCAACGTAGTCACTCCCGAAGCGACGAAGGCGCTGATTGCGGCAGGCGCGGACGCGGTCAAGGTGGGCATCGGACCCGGGACGATATGCACGTCGCGGGTTGTTGCGGGCGTGGGGGTACCCCAACTCACGGCGGTTTACGAATGCGCGCACGCGGCGGGCGACGTGCCGGTAATCGCCGACGGAGGAATACGCTACTCGGGCGACATAGCGAAGGCGCTCGCTGCGGGCGCGTCGTGCGTCATGATTGGCTCGCTTTTCGCGGGCACGGACGAAGCCCCCACCAGGACGATATTCGTGAACGGGCGCAATTACAAGGCGTACCGCGGCATGGGCTCGGTTTCGGCGATGGAAAGCGGCTCGAAGGGACGCTACTTCCAGGAGCATCTCAAGGACCGCGAGAAACTCGTGCCCGAGGGCGTCGAGGGGCTCGTTCCGTACAGGGGGCGCGTTTCCGAGGTCGTCTACCAGCTCGTCGGCGGGCTGAAATCTACCATGGGCTACTGCGGGGCAGCGACGCTTCCCGAACTCAAGAGGAAGGCGCGATTCGTCGCCATAAGCGGCGCGGGGGTTCAGGAAGGGCACCCGCACGACATCATCATCACGGACGAGGCGCCGAACTACCCGCAGAAGTGAGCGCATGGCTGTTTCAGGCGACGCGCTCAGGCGGCTAATCGCGGAAGGCGCGGTGAAGGATTTTCGCGACTTGAAGGCGCAGCTGCAGCCCGCGTCGGTTGATTTGACTGTTTCGCGGGTTTTCCGATTCGTTTCGGCAGGCGCAATCGACTTCGACAATTCGGAAAGAAAAATGGCGGACGTCGAGGAAATCCGTTTTGACGAGAAGGGCTGGGCATTACTCCCGCAAGGTGCCTACAAAATCCGCTTCGCAGAAGCGGTCCGCATTCCTTCCGATTATTGCGCCGTTACATTCGCCCGCTCTTCGCTCGCGCGGTGCGGGTGCGACTTGTACAACGGATGGTGGGATCCGGGTTACGAAGGACGCGGGGAGAGCGTATTCGTCGTGCACAACGAGCACGGCTTGCGGCTCAAAAAAGGCGCGAGGGTTGCGCAACTCGTTTTTTTCCGCCTGAACGAGGAAGCGAAGGAACTATACGGCGGAATACATCACAAGGAAAATCTGGAGGGCGGGACGAAATGAAAATCGGAATAGTCATAGGGACGAACGAGCCCGAAACCGTATGGAACGCTTTCAGGTTCGGCAACGTCGCGCTCAAGGCGGGGCACGGGACGAGGGCGTTCCTGCTCAACAGGGGCGTGGAACTCGGGGACATACGCGACGAAAGGTTCGACGTCAAGGCGCAGGTTGATTCCTTCCTCGGAAGCGGCGGCAGGATTCTCGCCTGCGGCACGTGCCTGAAGTCGCGGCACAAGGAAGGGAGCACCGTCTGCCCGATTTCAACGATGAACGATTTGCTCAGACTCATCGAGGAGTCGGACAGGATTCTGACGTTCGGCTGAAACCTGCGGCGGACAACCTTTTATTTATCATCGCTCCCTAGTTCCAGCATGACGCTCAGGCAGCCCATCGTCGTGACGATGGGGCACGTTGATCATGGCAAGACTTCGATACTGGACGCCATACGCAGCACGCGGGTGCAGGCGAAGGAGGCGGGCGCGATAACGCAGTCCATAGGCGCGAGCGAGGTGCCTGCCGACGTCATCATGGAAACGTGCGGCGAACTGCTCGCGAAACTGCACATCAACCTCACGCTTCCGGGGCTGCTTTTCATAGACACGCCCGGGCACGAGGCGTTCACGAACCTCCGCAAGCGCGGCGGAAGCATCGCGGACATCGCCATCCTGGTCATCGACGTCACGAAAGGCATCGAGGCGCAGACAATCGAGACGATGGAAATCCTGCGCGAATACAAGACGCCTTTCGTCATCGCGCTTAACAAGACGGACGCGATAGACGGCTGGCGTGCAAACGAAGGCGAGTGCTTTTCCGACACAATCGCGAAGCAGCGCGAGGACGTGCAGGCGCGTTTGGACGAAAAGATATACGCACTCGTCGGCGAACTCTACAAATACGGATTCAGCGCGGAGCGTTTCGACCGCGTATCCGACTTCACGAAGCAGATTGTAATGATTCCCGTGAGCGCGAAGCGCCGCGAGGGGTTGCAGGAGCTCCTGATGTACGTCGCGGGCTTGGCGCAGCGTTTCCTCGAAAAGAACCTCGAATTGCACACGACGGAGGGAAAGGCGAGCGTTCTTGAGGTGCGCGAGGAACGCGGCTTGGGCGACACGCTCGATGTGATTCTTTACGACGGCGTCCTACGGGTGGGCGACGAAATCGTATTCGCGGGCAGGGACGGCCCGATTAAGAGCAAAATCAAGGCGCTGCTGAAGCTGAAGCCGCTCACCGAGATGCGCGAAGGAGGCGAGTTCGCTTCCGTCGACGAAGCGGGCGCGGCGTGCGGCGTAAAGATATCCTGCGAGCGCGCGGGCGAGGCGCTTGCGGGCTCCTCGCTTTTTGCGGTAAACGAAACGAACGAGGGGAACGCGCTCGACGACATAAGGCGCGAGATGACGGATATTATCACGGAGAGCGAATCGGTAGGCGTGATACTGCGAGCGGACGCACTTGGCTCGCTGGAAGCAATCGCACGCCTTCTGAAAGCCGAGGGCATCCCCCTCAAGAGCACGGGCGTCGGAAGCCCGTCGCGCAAGGACGTCGCCACCGCCTCGTCGATGCGCGAGAACGAACCGTTCCTTGCGGTCATATTCGCATTCAACGTCCCGATAGACGACGACGTGCGCAGGAGCGCCGAGGAAAGCGGCGTGAAGCTGCTCGACGAAAAAATTATCTACAACCTGATAGACGGATACAGGCACTGGGTTGACGAGGAAAGGGAACGCGAGCGCAAGGAGGCTTTTTCGCGCCTGATTCTGCCAGCGAAGGTCCTTGTCATGGAGGGGTGCTGCTTCCGGGTGAGCAATCCCTGCATATTCGGCGTCGAGGTGCTCGAAGGCCGCATACGCAAGGACATCCCGCTCGTCAACGAGGAGGGAGAACGCGTCGGGGTTGTCCGTTCGATACAGCACGAGAAGGAGGCAATTGAGGAGGCGAAAAAGGGCAAGCAGGTGGCAATCAGCATGTCCGAACCGTTCTTCGGCAGGCAGGTGCGCGGCAAGGACGTGCTCTATTCCGACATGACGCGCGAGGACGTCAAAATCCTCGAGGAGAAATACCCGAAGACGCTCAGCGACGGCGAGAAGGAGCTTCTCGCGGAAATCAAGAAGAAAAAGGGCATCATAACGTCGTTCTTTTCGTGAGAAAATGCGCATATCCGTCGTCATCCCGACATACAACGAGAAGAAGCGCATCGGCGCGTGCATTCGTTCCCTGCGCCATCAGTCCCTTCCGCCCTATGAAATAATCGTCGCCGACGATGAAAGTCCCGACGGAACCGCCGCAATTGCCAGAAAAATGGGTGCGAAAGTAGTTACCGTCACGAAGAAGCGCATCGCTGCGGGAAGACAGGCCGGCGCCAGGGTTGCCCGCGGCGAAATAATCGCGTGCACGGACGCGGACGCGGTTCTTGATAAAAATTGGCTGCGGGAATTGTGCGCGCCTTTTTCCGACGAAAAGGTCGTTTCCACGCACGGCGCTGTTTTCCTTACCGACGGCAACAAATTAGACGAATTCGCCTGTCGCTGGTTCCTGAATCCCTACTTCGCGGCTTCGAACGCGCTCGGGCTTCCGAGCGGCGCGGGCTCGTCAATGGCGGTTCGCGCGTCGGCGCTGAAAAAAATCGGCGGGTTCGACGAAACGCTTGTCACGGGCGAGGACGTGGACGTTCAACGCCGCATACGGCGCGTCGGCAGAACCGTTTTCATCGGGAATGCGATTGCGTCCGTGTCCGCCCGCCGCATCAGAAAATGGGGCTACCTCAAGTTCTTTCTCTTTCATTTCGGCAACTGGCTGCGCATCCTGTTCGGCAACCCCGCAAGGGCGTACGAGCGCGTCCGGTAGCGAACGGAAGCCGAATGCGGCTGAGCGAAGCCGGACACCGACGCGCGAGCAGAACGGGTTCGCTAGCGAAAGGATTTAATGCCGTCGGGACGTATTTTTTCCATGCGTGCTATCGAGCGGTACGACTCAAAGGCAGTCGAGGAGGAAGTCCGCGCGTTCTGGAAGGAGAAACGGATACCGCAAGGCTTGGCGGAACACCGCAAGGGCGCGAAGAAATATTTCCTGCTCGACGGCCCGCCGTACGTGAACGGGACTCCGCACGTCGGGCACGTGAAGACGACGGCGTGCAAGGACGTCTGGACGCGCTTCAAGTACATGCAGGGGTACGACACGTACATCCAGCCGGGTTTCGACTGCCACGGCCTGCCCGTCGAGGTCGTCGTGCAGAAGGAGCTCGGCGTGCGGACGAAGCAGGACATCGACGCCATGGGCATCGACCGCTTTGACGACGCTTGCCTGCAGAAGATTCTCAACAACGAAAAGGCGTGGATGGATTATTATCTGCAACTCGGCGCGTGGCGCGCGTACTTCGAACCGTACTTCACCTACAAGAAATACTACATGGAGAGCGCGTGGTGGACGGCGAAGGCGCTGCACGAGAAGGGCTTCCTCGTCGAAGGCGAGACGCCTACGTTCTGGTGCGCGCACTGCGAAACCGTGCTCAGCGGCTACGAGGTGAGCGACTCCTACAAGGATTTGACCGACCCCTCCCTTTATGTCAAGTTCAAGGTCAAGGGCGCGAAGAACGAATACCTGGTTGCGTGGACGACTACGCCCTGGACGCTGATATCGAACGTCGCGCTGTTCGTGCACCCGAAGGAAACGTACGTGAAGGCCAGGGTCGGCGAGGAAACATACATAATGGCGAAGGCGCGACTGGACGCCGTTTTGCGGGGCATTCTTGAAACCGACTTCGAGATTATCGAGGAGTTCCCGGGCGAACGCCTGAGCGGGATGGAATACGAGCCGCTTTTCGACGTGCCTGCGCAAAAAAGTCTGGGCGACAAGGCGCACCGCGTCTACCTCAGCATCCACATCATGAAGTTCAAGCGCTACAAGAAGCACAAGCTCACGAACTCCGACGAGGAAGAATACGAGGAGTTCGTCACCATGGCGGACGGCTCGGGAATCGTGCACTGCGCGCCCGGGCACGGAGCGAGCGATCACTACGTCGGAAAGCATTACGGACTGCCTGCGGTTTCTCCCGTAGACGAACAGGGATGCTTCACCTCCAAAGCGGGCAACGAGCTGAAGGGGAAATTCGTCAAGGCTGCCGACAAGGAAATCATCGAGCGCCTGAAAGACGAGGGGAAGCTCCTGCATTTGGGAAAGGTGACGCACGCGTATCCGCTGTGCTGGCGCTGCAAGAACCCGCTCATATACCGCCTCACGAAGCAGTGGTACTTCAAGATTGACGAGATTAAGGAAAAAATGCTCGACGCCAGCGAGGGCGTCAAGTGGATGCCTTCCTTCGGAAAGGAGGCGTTCGGCAACTGGCTCGAGCAGAGCGGCGACTGGTGCATTTCGCGCCAGCGCTATTGGGCTATTCCGCTTCCAATCTGGGTATGCCCGAAGTGCGGCCGCAAGGAGGTAATCGGCAGCGTCGCGGAGCTGCGGGAGAAGGCGGAGAAGGACCCTGGCGAGCTCGACGACCTGCACAGGCACACGGTGGACTCCATCAAGCTCAAGTGCGTCACCTGCGGCGGAAGCATGGAGCGCGTCAAGGACGTGTTCGACGTCTGGTACGATTCGGGAATATCGCCGTGGGCGTCGCTGGGCTATCCGTTCAGGAACAAGGAACTGTTCGAGTCGATGTTCCCCGTTGACTTGATAAACGAGTCGCAGGACCAGATTCGCGGATGGTTTTACACGCTGTTCTTCGCAGGGATGGCAGCCCACGGGAAACCCGCGTTCAAGAACGTCGCGATGATGGGCTGGGTGGTTGACGAGAAGGGCGAGAAGATGAGCAAGTCCCTCGGCAACGTCATCCCCGCGAAGGAGGGAATCGAGAAAGTCGGGGCGGACGCGATACGCCTGTATTACTGCTGGGAAATAGCGCCGTGGGACGTGCAGAAGTTCAGCATGCATTCCGCCTCGGAGGTACAGAAGGCGCTGAACATCCTATGGAATTCCTTTGCGTTTTTCAGGATGTATGCCCCGAATGGTTTCAGGGCAAGCGCGCCTTCGCCGGAAACCCCGGAGGACAGGTGGATTCTTTCCCGCCTGAACACATTGGCAAGGGAGGTTCCGGCACACGTGGAGAACTTCGAGTTCCACCACGCAGGAAGAAAGCTCATGCGCTTCATCGTCGACGATTATTCGCGCTGGTACGTGAAACTCACGCGCGACCGCGCGTCCGACGAGCAGTGTGCGAACGCGATGTACAAGTGCCTCGTCGAGACGACGAAGATGCTCGCGCCGTTCTGCCCGTTCATAACGGAATACCTGTACGGGCAGCTGAAGCAGTATGGCGACGAGCGCGAGGAGAGCGTGCACTACTGCCTTTACCCGAAACCCGATGAGTCGCGCATCGACGGGAACCTTGAGGAACGGATGGATGTCGCGATGCGCGTCGCCGAGGCGGTTAATTCCCTGCGCCGCGAACAGAACATAAAGCTGCGCTGGCCCGTGCGCGCCGTAATCGTCACGGGCGACGAGCGGGTTGCGAAGGCGGTTCACGAACTGCAGAGCGTCCTCATAAATTCGCTCAACTCCGTTTCAGTCACGTACTCGGACACGGAGCCGGGATTGCCGTTCAAGGAGTTCGACGGCGGCAAGGCGTTCCTGGACCCGAAACGCGACGAGGAGCTGCTGAACCAGGCGCTGTTCCGCGAACTCGTGCGCGCGATACAGGCGTCCCGCAAGCAGAACGGCTTCAACGTCTCCGAGCGCATCTCGCTTTCGCTTCACGCCGCGGGCAAGCCCGCGTTCTTCCTGCAGGAGTGCCTAGAGGATTTGAAAGAGGAGGTGGGCGCGAAGGGCGTCGTCCTCGTGCCTACCGAAGCGGAAATGAAGGGCGACTTTTCAGTTGAACTGAAGTTCGAGGACGCGCTGGTTAAGGCGAAATACTCGCGCTAAAGCTGGCTTTCGCTAAGAAACGAAAAGAAAAAAAATTAGGGGGGGCGAATTTCGCCTTATTTCTCCTTGGCTACTTCGTATATCGCCTTGAGAGCGACCAGCGCTGCGCCGGGCGCGATGAAGGCGACGATGTAGTTCAGGATGCGGGGCATCTCCGGTCCTACTGCCGGGATGGCTGCCAGCACGGCGGCAAGGCTGGTTGCTCCAACCATGAACGCCACTGTCGCGAGCAGGAAGGCTTTGACCTCCTTCTCGCCGATGTTCAGGATGCCTACGATTATGCCGAGCACTCCAAGCACGAGCACTATCGTGAGGTCGGCAGTGCTGTAGACGAACCCAGCCAAGATTGCGATCACCAAGCCTACGATGAAGGCCCAGGGACCTATCTTGGACATCATACTTTCTGCCATTCTTTCGATGCACCTCCTAACTGGTTACCCTTGAAACCAGAACGGAAAAACCCTTATTAAACGTATTCATTATCGGCAGTTGTCGGAAGGAAAGAGGTTAAATACGCCGAAAGGGTTGTGAAAACGTGAAAAAGACGCAGTCGGGCATCTTCTGGAAGGACGTCGCGCTCGTCGCGCTGGTTCTCATAGTCATTGCGGAGTCGGCGGCGCTTGCCTTCTTCCTAGGTCCGATCCTTCCGAACTTAGGGAAGCACACGATAAACGTGCTGGTGATTGGCACGCCTTCCGAGAACGTGATGTCTCTCCTCGAAACCGAGAACTACCGCATCGCGGGCGTCAACGTCACGGCGGTTCTCGCTGACGCGCAGGTTACCGAGGAAACGCTTTCGAAAGCGGACATCGTAATCATGCAGGGCGAGGAGTACTGCGACAGGACGCTCGACGCCTACGCCTCGGTTCCATGGGATAACTTCCGCAAAATAAAATTCATAATAATCGGGAACGCCTGCTCGCAGTCGCACTCGTCGAACATCGCTGGCTGGAGCGCCCTTATCTACATGAGCAGACAACCCGAAGGCATTGCCGGGGTAATCCGCTATCTCTCTGTCGCCAGCATGCCCATGAAAAGCACGGAATGGAATGGAAAATTCATCGTCGACGCTCAAGACCATGAAATCCTCAACGGCATAGTGAATTTTGAGTATTCGGGCAGGGTCTGGCTTTTCGACAGGGCGCACAAGGGGTTCGTGCTGGCTTCCCTTTCAGAGGGCGTTCCGGACATGGAATCGCAGATAACCGGCAGGTATTCTTCCACTCCCGCGATAGTAAACGTGAACATTGGCTTTGGCAGTACAGTCTATTTCGCCTTCGACCCGTCGACTACTTCGCGCAACATGTTCCTTAACACGCTGCTGTACCTGAGCAATAAATAGGCATTACCGCTTCTTCCTCAAGAGGGCTTTCAGTTCCTCTTCGAATTCTTCGATGTCCTCGAAGTCCCTGTAAACGGAAGCGAATCGTATGTACGCCACCTTGTCGAGCGTCTTCAGCTTCTTCATCGCGAGTTCGCCGACTTCCTTGCTCTGGACCTCGGTTGTCTCGCGCATGCGCAGCTCGCGCTCCACCTCGTCAACCAGGTTGTCGATTTGCTCGGCGGTGACGGGGCGCTTCCAGCACGCCTGAAGGATGCCCCTCTTCAGTTTGTTTCTGTCGAACTGCTCGCGACTGCCGTCCTTCTTGACGACTATGAGTTCGACGATTTCGACGCGTTCGTACGTCGTAAAACGCTTTTCGCATTTCTCGCACTCGCGGCGGCGGCGCGTCTTGTCTTCGGCTTCCCGCGAGTCGAGAACCTTCGTCTCCTCGTGGTTGCAGTAAGGGCAGCGCATGTTCTCAAGCCTGTTGCGCGGTGAATCCTCCCTTGTCGCTGGGCATCAAAAGTAGGTGGGCGCCGCACCGCGCGCATACCATCTCGTCCCCCGCGCCGGCGTTGTCCTTGATTATCAGCTCCTGCTTGCACACGGGGCATATTACGGTCGCGTTCTCCTTGAACTCCGTTTCAACGGGCTTCGGCGCCTGCACGGAAATCATCGCCATTTCCTTCTGCCCCGAATTGATTATGCCGTGGAACGTCGCGGCGGGTCCGTATACGGTTGCACCCGCGCTCACGATTTTCTGTTCGTTGCCTACGGTGAACTCGCCCTGCCCCTCGATTATGTGGAAAACCTCGTCGGTTGCGGGGTGCCTATGGAACGGAAGAATCTGGAACGGCTTGAGGAAGAAGGTATTGTAAACTACCTTGTCGGTTTTGAGCGGCTGCTTCTTGATGAGTTTTTCGGAAGAGAACTCGCGTATCTCGTCGAGCTTGATGGACTCCATATCCTCACCCCTAGGCAATAACGCGCGCCTTATTAAAATCCCTTTTATGCGGAGGCGTGCTTCTGCAACTCGTACAAGTCCACGACTTCCTTTTCAGTTGTCGCCTCGTCCGCGCCCTTGTCCGTCCGCACCCGCACCAGCCGCGGGAAGCGCAGCGCCAAGCCCTCGTTGTCCTTCCATGCGCACTTATGGACGGGCGAGCGCGTGATTTCGTCCGCCTTCACTTCGACGACAACCTTCGGCTTAACCCAGACGTCGGGAGTGAGGAGCGATTCTACGTCGGAAGGTTTCTGCTTTACCGCCAGCTTGGAAAGCGAGTCGTGGAACTCCTTCATCTGCACTTCGCTGAAGCCCGTCCCGATTTTCGCGACAGTGCGGAATCGGTCGTCCGCTTTAACGGCAGTGAGCAAGCCGCCGAAGCCGAACTCCGTGCGCTTGCCCTTGCCGTAGTAAAAGCCGACGATGACGACGTCGATGGTGTCCGCGAGCTTTTCCGAATACGAGCGTTTCAGCTTAATCCACGCGAACTTCCGCCCTCCTGCGACGTAGGGCGCCTCCAAGTCCTTGGCGACGATTCCCTCCAAGCCCGAGGAAACGCATTCGTCGAAGAATTTCTGCAGTTCGCGGGCGTTTTTCGCGATAATATTTTTTGCCAGCGCGACGACGTCGCCCTTTCCCATTATTTCGCCCAGTTTTCTGCGTCTTGCGGAATACGGCTCGTTCGTCCAGTCCTTCCCGTCCAGATACAGGAGCTCGAAGGCGAACATCCGCAGGGGCATCTCCTCCGCCTTCTTCGAAACGCCGTGCTTGCGCTTGCGCGTTATCGTCTCCTGAAACGGAAGGAACTCGCCAGTTTCTTCGTTAAAGGCAAGCGCCTCGCCCTCGAATATGAGCTCGCGGGCATTCATCTGCTTTTTGACGCCCGCCACGATGTCGGGGAACATGTGCGTGACGCGCTCCTGCTTGCGCGAGTATATTTCCACGCGGCCGCCGGAAAGATGCACCTGCAAACGGAAGCCGTCGTATTTGCCCTCAACCGCGCACTCGCCGAGCTTCTCGAATATTTCCGCCGCAGTGTTCAGGCGCTCGGCAAGCGCGGGGCGTATCGGGGAAAAAGGCTGCGGCTTGAATGCGCGTATCGCGGACATGCCTTTCGCGAAAAACGTCTCGCCCACCAAACCCAAATCCGACGTCATGTTGAAGGCGCGCTCCAGCTCCACTCGCAGCGATTTGTCGCCCTTTTCCGCGAAGGACCACGCGTCTATGATGGTCGCCTCGCCGACTCCGAGCCGCATGCTTCCCGTAACAAGTCGGACAATCATCCGTCCTTCAAGCGGCGACGCGTTCGACAGCAACTCCGCAAGAAGCTTCACCTTCACCGACTGGCTGCCCCCGCCCGCGCTCGTGGCGATGCGGTAGCAATTGTCGTAAACTTTTTTCACCGTGAGCGTCTGCGCCGCGAGAGACCTCTGCCTCTTGACGGAAAGCAGCTCCTCGGCGGTCAGTCCAATATCGCCTGTTTTCCGATAAGACGCCTCGACCTCCTTCACGCTTTTTCCCGAAACGTGCGCAATCGCCTGCTCCGCGAGCTTGTCGCCGATTCCGAGCTCGACGCCGAAGTGCTGCGGAAGGAGGATTCCCTCGCAAAGATAGGCGAGCTGCTTCACCTCGCTTTTGTCCGCCCTCTTGAAAAGCGCGGCGACGTCGGCGGTGATGTCGAGCCGCTTCGTCTTGCCCTCGATTTCGTCGAACACCTGCGCCACTGAGGCGAAGTCCATGAAGAAGGGAAGGCGGAAACGATATTTAAAAGCACAAGAAGGAAGGGGGATGAATCCGAGGGTTACGTCGCGGGGGGAAATCAGGAGAAACCCTGAACTGAAAGGGGGGTGGAACCCCCCTTGCGGGTTGGGAATGGGCCCGCAGGGAATCGAAGCACTTTTTGCTCGCGCTGCTGCGCTCGCAAAACCTGCACTAAAAGCCGAGAG
>PEXZ01000002.1 GCA_002763345.1 Candidatus Micrarchaeota archaeon CG08_land_8_20_14_0_20_59_11 | reverse complement strand
TTCGACGACTACTGGATTGACGTCGGGAACCTGCACGATTACGAGCGGATAAACCAGACGCTCAGCCTGGTTGACCTCATAACGCAGAAATAAAAGGACGGGCGTCCATAAACCCCATCGTGGGCTTTCTCGACTCTCTGCGGGGGATTTTCAAGCAGCAACCGGCGCAAGCCTCGGTTCCAACCGCGCCGTCCACCAACTCTTTCGCCGAGGTGCGCGAGCGCCTGAAGCTGGAGAAGGAGAAGCGCCTCGCATCCGTTTACCCCGAATGCGGGAAAATCGTCGGGCAAATCAAGGACGAATACGGCGCGTTGAAGGACACGGTGCTTGCGCTCGAGGGAAAGCAGCCAAGCCAGGAGCAGTTCGAAAACATCGCGCTCCAGATGCGCGAGAACTTCCTGAAGCGCATGCCTCCGCTGCTTGCGGTGCAGTTCCCGCAGAAAATCGACTACGACAGCGTGCGCGCGTTCCATTCCGCCGTGTTCAACGACATGGCGCAGATAACGAAGGTGGTTTCCGACAACCGCTATTTGTTCGGCTTGTACAAGGAGGGGATGGAGTCCTTCGCCGGCCGCATGAAGAAAATCGGCGAACTGGCGGATGCCTTGCGCGCGAAGATACTCGAAAAAAGCGAGGATGCCGAGGCGTTCGACGAAGCCGAGGCTGTGCTTGCCGAGGCGGAAGAGGCGCTGCGCAGGAAGCAGGACAACGAGGCGCGCGAACGCGCGCTTTCCGACGCGCTGAAGCTGAAGGAGGACGCCGCCGAAAAGCAGGCGGAGTCGTGGGGGCGCGACAGGGCGCTGCTCGACAGGGGAAGGCAGGAATTATTCGCCGTAGAGGATGCGATAACGAGGAAGCGCGACGCGCTCGCCGCGCGGCTGATGCCGCTCCAGCGCGTTTTCAGGAAAGTGGAGCGCAACGCCGGCGAAAAAACGCTTGCGGAAGCGGCGCGGGCTTACGCCGACGCTCCGGTAGACGCCCTGCTCGCCGACGACGGCGTGCGCCTGGAAAGCGTGATGAAAGCCGCCAAGGCATACGTCGAGGACTTGAAGCAGGACGCCGTCATCGATGAGATGCTTTCGGGAAAAATCCTACAGGACGCCTCTGCTCTGAAGCGGGAGGAGGCGATTCGCGAGGAAAAGCGGAAGTCGCTCGCGCCTTATTACGAGCAGGAGGCGCGGCTGAAGGACGCGAAAAAGGCGAAGGACGAGGCGAGTTCGGAATTCCAGCGCACGTGCGAGAAAACCGCCTACTTATTGAACGAGTTCGAGGGCAAGCGCAAGCACGCCGAGGAAAAGGCGTCGGCTCTGCTCGGCGCGAAGGTAATACTCAAGGCGTGACGATTTCGTCCGACGACAGCGAGTTCAGCTCGTCAAAGAATCCGTCGAGGGAATCAAGTCCGTCGGGATTGATGTCCCCGTCGTTCACGGGAGTAATGTCCTCCGACTCAGGTTGCACTGTGCCAGTCTGCTGTTCTGTTTGCTCCACTATGCAGCCCACGAATAACACCGCAACAGCCATCAACGCAAGCCAACGCATTTTTCCACCGATTACAGCGTCGTCGCCAGCAGTAGCAGCAGCGCGCCGGCGTAAACGATTCCCCTCATCTCATTCCCCCTCAAGCCGCGGCTAGGAGGCGGAGTCAGCGAACGGCTGCACCGCCGCATCAACCTCCGCCTGCCCAAGCTCGCGGTATGTCGGCGCTTCCTGACGATTGAGCATTCTCTTTATGTACGTCTTCGCGTACTGCAGTTCCCACTGGATTCGTTTGAGTTCCGCCAGTTTCTTCACGGCGGACTGCGTCGCGTCGGCGCGCGCGATGTTGCGCTCGATGCGCGATATCGCGTTGTCGACGCCTTTCGTATTCAGCCCCTTTTCAACCATTTTCGCGCGTATTGTCTTTAGCTGTTCCAGCGCTTTTCTGGCGCGCGTCATTCCTTCGTCCGTCTTCTGTTCAACTACGGTTTTCAGCGCCCCCTTGCGGAAGTCGCGCCACTTCTCGTTGATTTCGCGCGCTATCCCTATCTTGGTGGCGCGGGTGGCGTTGGTCATGTTCGCCTCGCCTGCCTGCACGATGGCGCGGATTTCGGCGGTTGATATGTTCCTGCTTTCCAGATTGTCGAGGACGGAATAAACCTTGTCGAAGCCGGGCTGCACTGCAGCGGGTTTCACGGCAATAGCCACGTTCTTCGCAGGCGTCGCCTTCCACACAGGCACGGCGAACGCAATCGGCGCCGCGAACAGCAGCACCAGCATCAACGCTTTCCAGTTCATTTTCTCACCGTTTCCTTTTTCGCGGATGCGGCGGTTGCGGCTTCCCCGAAAGGAACGCAATCGCAACCGCCCCGCGGATGAGGGGGGTTGGAAAATTTTTCTTTATAACGATACTTTCATGAAGAAAGCCGAGTTAAGCTTCGTGGAAGCCGCAAAAACCGACTAAAACTTCGGGAAGCTGTGGAAAGGGAAAGGGAGTAATGCCCTGCCTTCCTTTTCCTGAAAACCGCCTCCTCCAACCTCCTTTCAAATCCCACTGTTTTTATACCTGCCCCGCCTCGTTTGTTGGATGTTGATTTTCCTTCTCCTGTTCGCTTCCTTCGCAGCAGGCGCAACTCTTCACGGCACCGTCTACGACGGCACGCTGGAGCCGCTGGACAAGGCAACTGTTTCCATCAACACCACGCCGGCGCAGTTCGTGGTTGCCTACAACGGCTCCTATTCCTTTGATGTGCCGGTGGGAGAGTACGAAGTAACCGCTTCCTACAAACAGGGCAACGCCACCTTCTCGGACAGCGACTACGTTGAAATCGCGGGCAGCGGCTCTTTTTCCCTCGACCTGGTAATATTCTCCTTCGAGCAGGTGTTCGACGAGGCCTACGGCATTCCCGAAAACCCGGTGCCGGAAGAGAAGGGGGAGTTGGCGTTCCTTTACGTCGCGGCGGGATTGCTCATAGGCGCGGCGATTGTGTTCGGAATCTGGACCGTAATGAAAGGACGGCGCGGGAAGAAAGAAGGGGCTGCGGAAGGCAGGGGCGGAAATAAGGAGGAAGGCAACAGGAAGGACGCACGGAAACCGCCGGCGACCATTATTCCGAAGCCCGTCATTCCCGCATCAATCTCGCTCAATCCCGAGCAAAGGGAGATTCTCTCGTTCCTGCGCAAGGAGGGCGGCAGGGCGACGCAGAAGGAAATCCGCAAGGCGCTGCCCTACTCCGAGGCGAAGATAAGCACGGACTTGGCGATTCTAGAGGACGCGGGCTTGGTGAGGAAAATAAAGAAAGGACGCGGGAACATCGTCAGGATGACGTGAACCTCTGAAGGGTAGCACAAGGGAAAACCTTATATTCATTACTCAAAATAATGAACTCATGTTCAAAAAATTGAACTTGTTTTCAAAAACAGAGATGAAGGTGCTGTCGTTCGTCTCGACCAAAGACGGGGAGTTATACGAAAGACAGATAGCGGAGAAAGCCGGGGTAAGCGTTGGCTCGGCAAATGCCATTCTCAAATTGTTCGTCAGAATGGGGCTCGTGAAAAAATCAAGGAAAGGCAGGATGTCGTTCTACCAAAGGAACGACGATAATCCCCTTTTGAGACAGTTCAAGGTTTTTGTTACAATCAACAGCCTCATGCCGGTAATAGAAAAAACCGCCCCCGTTAGTAGAAGAATCGTGCTCTTTGGCAGTTGCGCCGAAGGCAGGAACGGCGAAAAAAGCGACGTGGACCTGTTCATACTTTCCAGAGAAAAGGAAAGGACGCGGAGGATAATGGACGATTATCCCAAGGTACAGGCAATAATCCTGGACAGCGCCGAATATGCGCGGTTGCAGGAAAAGGACAAACCGCTTTATGAACGCATAAATTCCGGCATAGAGCTTTACGGTGGTGAAAATGGATAGCAGGTTTAAGCGGTGCCTGGATGAGCGAAAGATAGTGAATATAGGTTTGCAGCCGGACCTGATAAGGAAGGAAATCGAAGGCGCTGAATTTGACCTTAAAAGTGCTGAGGCTTCGATTAGTGAAAACAACCACAAGTGGGCCATAGTGCAGGCATACTACGCCATGTTCCATACCGCCAAGGCGCTGGTGCTGAGCAAAGGGTACATGGAAAAAAGCCATGCGTGTCTTTCAATCGCGTTAAAGACCCTTTTTGTGGACGAAGGCGTTCTCGAAGCTAAGCATTTCAACCGTTTTAGGGACTGCATGGGCCTCAGGGAAGACGCCGATTACGGCATGGTCTATTCCGATGCATCTGCAGGCGATGCGGTTCGCTGGGCGCGCGAGTTCTTTGAGGAAGCCCGAGGGATGGTTGAAAAGCAGGGTAGGCGGACTGCCCCGTGACGCCCGTTGGCGATTCTCGAGGACGCGGGGCTCGTCAGGAAGATAAAGAAGGGCAGGGGCAACGTCGTGCGACTCGTCCAATCGTAACATTTTAGTATACGAGTGTAACAATAAAGTTACATGCTCGGGGTTCTGTTCGGGAGGAACGAGGCGCGCGTGCTCGAAACGCTCGCTTTCTCGCGGGAGCCGCTGCATCTCCGCGAATTGGCGCGGCGGGCGGGCGTGGCACCCATCCAGGCGTCACGCATCCTCGGCAGACTCTCCGCAGCCGGCTTGGTGGAGCGCGAAGCCAAGGGCAACATGGTGTTCTTTTTCTTCGGAAGGGGGCGCGGGGAAAGACGGCTCAGGGGGTTCGTCGAGGCGGCGCGCGGAATCGTCCCGGCTCTGCGGGAGCGGCTTGCCGGCGTCAGGGGAATCGGAACGGCGTTTCTTTACGGCTCCTTCGCGTCCGGGACCGAGGGCGCGAAAAGCGACGTGGATTTGCTGGTCGTGGGCGACGCGGACATACTCGCGCTGTCGGGGATTTGCTCCGAACTGGGCGCGCGCTACGGCCGCGAAATCAATTACTCGGTTTATTCCCGGGACGAGTTCGAACGCAAGAGGAAAGCGCCGTTCCTGTCCGGGGTTTTAAAGGAAGAGCGGATAATGCTGGTTGGAAACGACGGGAAAATCGCTGGCTGAACTGGTGAAGCGCGGGGATATCAAGCCGTTCAGGACGGGGACGGAAGAAATCGGGGCGCTGCTGGAAGT
>PEXZ01000062.1 GCA_002763345.1 Candidatus Micrarchaeota archaeon CG08_land_8_20_14_0_20_59_11 | reverse complement strand
CATGTGCAAGGTGCTCGACGGCCGCGACACGGGACACGTCATAAGGCGCAACATCAAGGGACCCGTGCGGGTGGGCGACATCGTGCGTTTGCCGGAAACGGAACGCGAGTCGAAGCCGCTGAAGACTGGGAGGAAGTGATACCCATGCCTACTTGTTCCTACTGCGGAAAAACCGCGGCAATGGGCAGCGGGCTCCGCCTGTTCAAGAAGGACGGGACGTCGCTGTATTACTGCTCGCGCAAGTGCATCCGCAACCACGACATGGGCCGCAACCCGCGCAGGATGAAGTGGACGCGGGCGCCCGCGAAGCCGAAGAAGAAGTGAGGTAATGCTCGGAAACCTCGACCACGCCGCGCTTCAGGACAAATGGAGCAAGCGCTGGGAAGAGGACGGCATCTACAGATTCGACAGGCACGACCGCAAGCGCCCCACTTACGTAATCGACACGCCTCCGCCGTTTCCAACTGGAGAGTTCCACGCAGGCAACGTGCTCAATTGGGGCTACTTCGATTTCGTGGCACGCTACAAGCGCATGCGCGGCTTCAACGTGTTGATGCCCCAGGGATGGGACTGCCACGGCTTCCCTACGGAAGTGAAGGTGGAGAAGAAATACGGAAGATTGCCGCGCGACGAATTCATCAAGAAATGCCTTGAATGGACGGACGAAGTCATAGGCACGATGAAACCCCAGATGAAGCTGCTCGGCTATTCGATTGACTGGAAGAGCGAATACTACACTACGCACTCCGCGTACATCAAGGCGGTGCAGAAATCACTTATAGACATGCATGAAAAGGGCTTCGTCTATCGCGCAAGCCACCCCGTGCTCTGGTGCACGCACTGCCGCAGCGCGATTGCGAAAGCCGAGAGCGAGGAGCAGGAACGCGAAACCGTGCTTAATTACATAGTTTTCAAGACAACGCAGGGCGGCGAGCTTCTGGTTGCGACGACGCGTCCCGAAATGCTGAACGCGTGCGTGGGGGTTTTCGTACATCCTTCCGATGAGAGGCACAAGGCGCTTGTTGGAAAGAAGGTGAAGGTTCCGATTTTCAACCGCGAGGTTCCAGTAATGGAGGACGCCGACGTGGACAAGGAGTTCGGAACCGGCGCCGTAATGATATGCACCTTCGGCGACAGGCAGGACGTCGTCTGGGCGTACCGCCACAAGCTTCCCGTAATCGAGGCGATGGACGGGCACGGACGCATGAAGAACGCGGGAAAATACGACGGCATGAAGGCGGAGGAGGCGCGCAAGGAAATCCTCGGAGAGCTGCAGGCGCAGGGGCTGCTCAAGAAGCAGGAGAAGCTCAGCCAAGTCGTAAAAATCCACGACCGCTGCAAAAAGACGATAGAGATGCTTTCGTCGACTCAGTGGTTCATCAAACTTTCCGATTCGAAGGAGATGGTGCTCAAGAAATCCGCGGAGATGCGCTGGATTCCGGAGCACATGCGCCAGCTTCTTGTTGATTGGACCGAGGGATTGGAGTGGGACTGGTGTATCTCGCGCCAGCGTTATTTCGGCGTTCCGATTCCGTTCTGGTACTGCGAAAAGTGCGGAACCGTTTATCCCGCCAAGGAGCTGCCAGCTGAGCCGTCGAAGGACAAGCCTCCTGTCTCTAAATGCAAGTGCGGCGGCGCGCTCGTCGGAGAAACGAGCGTCTGCGACGGCTGGGTGGACTCCAGCATAACGCCGCTCATCATCGCGGGCTGGCCCGACAACTTTGACGCGCGGTTGTACCCGAGCGACATGCGTCCGCAGGGAACCGACATCATACGCACGTGGGCGTTCTACACTATTTTCCGCTGCTCGGTTTTGACTGGCGAAAAACCGTTCCGCGAAATGCTCATCAACGGCATGGTGTGCGGCTCGGACGGCAAGAAGATGAGCAAGAGTCTGGGGAATTACGTCGAGGCGAAGGACGTCATAGCGAAGGCGAGCGTGGACGCGCTCAGGCAGTGGGTTGCGCTGAGCGGGAGCACGGGCAAAGACAACATATTCTACTGGAAGGACGTCAATTACGCGCAGTCGTTCCTCACGAAGCTCTGGAACGCGTCGAAATTCGTGGAAAAGGCGCTCGAAGGGTACGACGGAAAGGAGGGAAAGAAGCACGTAACTGACAAATGGATGGAGGCGCGGCTCAACGAAACCGTGCGCTCCGTAACGAAGAGCATGGACGGCTGCGACTTCTACGGCGCCATCACGTCGCTTTACAATTTCTTCTGGCACGACTTCTGCGACTTCTACCTCGAGGACGTGAAGTACCGCGTATACGGCGCCGACGCGGAATCGAAGAAGGCGGCGCAGGCGACGCTGAAGCGCGTTCTGGCTGAAACGCTGCGCATGCTCGCGCCGTTCGCGTGCTACACATCGGAAGAGATTCACAGGGAGATGTTCGACAAAAAGAAGAGCGTCCACGTTTCGAAATGGCCGATTGCGGCAGGCGCGCCGAAGGACGAGGCGCTCGAAAAAATCGCGGCTGCGCTGCACGAAATCGTGGCGCAGGCGCGGCGCGCGAAGGCGGCGAAGGGAATGGCGCTGAACGCCGAGGTGGAGACGCTCGTCGTGCAGGTGCCCGAGGCGCTTCTCGCGGGGATGGGCGACGTCGAGGAGGACGTGAAGGGAATAACGAAGGCGAAGGCCCTCGAGTTCAGGAGCGGGGAGGAAATTTGCGCAAGTTTATAAAGAAGTTGCGTCCATAATAGACAACGCTTCTTTTCAGAAGGTGAATGTGTTAATGGCGAGACTGCACACGCGGAAAAGGGGGCGTTCCAAGTCCCACAAGCCCCTTACGCAGGGGCATGCATGGGTAAAGATGACGCGCAAGGAGATTACGGATATCGTCCTGCGGCTTGCGAAAGAAGGAAAGACGGAAGCGGCGACGGGGCAGACCCTTCGCGACCAGTACGCCATACCGAGCGTAAAGGCGATTACGGGCAAAAGCATCACGCAGCTGCTCGTGGAGAACAAGGCTGCCAAGGAATACCCGACCGATTTGATTGACCTGATACGCAAGGCGGTCCGCCTGCGCAAGCACATCGGGCAGAACAAGAGGGACACGCACAACCGCGTGCGCCTGACGCGCATCGAGTCCAAGATAAAGAGGCTCGTGCGCTATTATCGCGGAAAGAAACTGCCGAAGAACTGGACGTACGAGCCGGAGAAGGCTGCGCTGTTGGTGAAGTGAGATGGCTGCTCCTGTTGCGAAAAAAGTCGAAGGCTGGAAAGCGAAGAAGTGGTACCAGCTCGTCGCGCCGAAGGTCCTCGGCGAGGGCGATATCGCGCTGATACCCGCCAGCGACGACGAGCATATAATCAACAGAATCATCAAAATCCCGCTCAAGGAGATAACGCGCGACATGTCGCACGCGTACACGAACGTCTTCCTGCGCGTCTACGAGGTGCGCGAGAAGAAGGCGTACAGCAAGTACATCGGGCACGAAATCGCGCGCGAACTCATAGGCACGATGGTGCGCCGGAAGAGGGACGCTCTGCTCGTCGTGTTTCCCGCGAAATCCAAGGACGGAATCGACTTCACGATAAAGGCAATCATAATCACGCAGAACCAATGCAGCGGAAGGCAGAAGACAACTCTGCGCAAGGCTCTAATCAAGATGCTGCAGGAAAAAGCCGCGTCCGAGGACTTCGGGCAGTTCATACAGGAAGTCCTGTTCGGCAAGGCGTCCGCGGAGATGTTCGAGAAGCTCGACGGCATCATCGTGCCGCTGAAGCGCATCGAAATCAAGAAGACGGAGCTCTACGAGGAGTTCGACGTCGAGGAGAAGAAGGCGGAAGAAGCTGCGCCCTCCGAAACGGCTCCCGCATCCGCTTAAACGCTCCGCTGACACGCTTAAACTAAAGCCCCACCGTGGGGCTTACTTCTTTTTCTCCAGAAAGTCCAGCAAGTCCACCATCCTGCAGGAGTAGCCCCACTCGTTGTCGTACCACGTCAGCGTCTTGCACATGTTTCCGAGCGTGTTCGTGCTGAGCGCATCGAAGACTGCCGAGTGCGGGTTGCCTACGACGTCGCAGGACACGATGGGCTCCTCGGTGTATTCGAGGATGCCTTTCAGCGGACCGTCGGCGGCGCGCTTCATCGCCAGGTTCACGTCGTCGCGCGTCGCCTCCTTTTCCAGCTCCACCGTCAAGTCGTTCGCGGAGCCGTCCGGAACGGGAACGCGCAGCGATACTCCGTCCAGCTTGCCCCTGAGCGCGGGTATGACGTCGCCGATTGCCCTGGCTGCGCCGGTCGTGGTGGGTATGATTGAAACCGCTGCTGCCCGCGCCCTGCGCAAATCCTTGTGCGCGCCGTCGAGCATGCGCTGGTCGTTCGTGTAGGCGTGAATCGTGCTCAGGAAGCCGCGCTTTATGCCGAAGGAGTCGTTAAGGATTTTCGCTACGGGCGCCAAACAGTTCGTCGTGCAGGACGCCATGGAGATGAGGGAATGCTTCTTCGAGTCGTAGACTCCCTCGTTCACGCCCAGGACGAGCATGACATCCGCGCCCTTCATCGACGCGCTTACGACGACTTTCTTCGCGCCGGCGGCTATGTGCTGCTGCGCCTTCTCGCGCTCGGTGTATTTTCCGGTGCATTCATAAACGACGTCGACCCCGAGCTTCGCCCACGGCAGCGCGGCGGCGTCCTTCTCGTTGTAGAACGGGAACTCCAAATCGCCGACGCGAAGCGCGTCGCCTTTCGCTTCGACTTTCGCGCCCAGTACGCCGTGTACCGAGTCGTATTTCAGGAGGTGCGCGTCCGTCCTGACGTCGCTGCCGTCGTTTATCGCGACGAGCTGATGCTTTCCGAAGAAGCCTTCCTTGCAGACGGCTGAGCGCAGGATGCAGCGCCCGATTCTGCCGAACCCGTTTATAGCGAACCTCATGTGCTCACCTCAGGCGGCGCGCGCGTGCGCCGTAAAAATCAACTATTTGCGACGGTTTGCCTTCGCAAGCGCCGTCTAAAAATATGAGATCCGCATCCCTGC
>PEXZ01000015.1:185-9321 GCA_002763345.1 Candidatus Micrarchaeota archaeon CG08_land_8_20_14_0_20_59_11 | reverse complement strand
CAAAAGTGGAGGTCTCGGACGAGGACGCCATTGCGGTGCTGATAGGCACGCCCATGCTTACCGGTCCCGGGGTGATAACGACGATAATACTTGCCGCAGCGGAAACGCCGCTTCTGCCGCTTTTCCTCGCGGTTCTGGCGGTCATAGCGGCGAGCTGGATAATCGTGCGCTATTCCTCGTACCTGACGAAGGCGCTGGGGCAGCGGCTGATAGGCGTCGTGGGAAAGATAATGGGGCTGCTCCTTCTGACGCGCGGCATCCAGTACGTCATCCTCGGGTTCCAGACGTTCGCCTAGCGTTCGTCCTTCGCGTAACGGTATTCGGAAAGCGCGTCGCCGTACGCGAACAGTTCCTCCTTGGCAAAAAAGCGCGAGATTTCCCTTTCAGCGGTCTGCAGCGAGTCGGAAGCGTGCACGAGGTTGCACTGCAGGCTCATGCCGTAGTCGCCGCGTATCGTTCCGGGCAGCGCCTCGCGGCCGTTCGTGAGTCCGCACAGCGTGCGCACGACTTTCACGGCATCCTTTCCCTCCCACACCATCGCGAGAACCGGGCAGGCGCCCATGAACTCCTTCAGCCGCGGGAAGAATTCCTTGCCGAGGTATTGCGAGTAGTGCTCGTCGAGCTGCGAATCCTTCAGCCAAATCATCTTCGCGCCCGCGAGGCGGAGTCCCTTGCGCTCGAAGCGCGACGTAATCTCGCCCACCAAGCCGCGCTGAACCGCGTCGGGCTTCAGCATCACGAACGTTTTCTCCATAGAATTACCCCCCTACAACAAGTCGCGCTCCCCTGCGCAGGGAGCCAGCCGCCTTCCTTCCCTTTTTCGAATAGAAGTTGTGTTCGGGCGTGGTAATCAGCGCGCGTTTTCCCGCCTTTATCCTCACGACTTTTCCGCGGTAGGGGCGGCGGTTGATGATGCGGATGCGCGAGCGCACAACCCGCCCGCCCTTCATCCCGTATGCGTAAATGCGCTCGCTCTTCGGCAGGACAATCGCTTCGTAGCCGTCGTCGTTGCGCTCAATCAGCGAGGCGTGCTTCCTTGCCATCTTCTTCCAGATGGTTTCCATCGTTTCATTAGCGCCGTCAATTTTCGTTCCGCCGTAGCACGATTGGAAGGGATCGTGCTTCACGTCGCCGAGCAGCGCGCCCGCCCGCGCGCCGGTTGCGTCGATGAACGGCGCGATTTTTTTCCCAGAATTGTCAACGAGCAACTTCACCGGCTCGTAACCCGCGCCCATTCTTCCGCGGGAGAGCTGCGAGCCGAGCATCATCACGCCTCCGACTAGGAACAAGCCGATGAGCATCGCCGCGGTGATGACGTCGCCGAGCTGCTGCCTCCCGTACGCCAGCAAAAAGAAGGACGCGATGAATATGAAGAACACGTAGACGATGTTCATGTCCTTGCCGCCGAGCTGCGTTTTCATGCGCATCTCGTCGACGATTTTCCTGCCTTCTCCCGCTTTCACCGTTTTGGCGCGCGGGAGGTTCTCGTTCTCGGGATTCTCTTCGATGAGTATGTCTTCGAGCTGTTCCGAAGGCAGGAGTTCGCTCATCGCCTGCGCGAGCATGCTCTTGCCCGTGCCGGGCGTTCCCACCAGCATCACGTGGCGCTTCTGCCTCGCCGCCTTCTTGATGATGTCGACGCTTTTCTCCTGCCCGATTACCTGGTCGACAAGTCGCGGAGGCACGACTATGTCCGCAGTAGTCTTCGTGCGCACGCGCTTCGCCATAACGCATTTAAAAGCGCGCAGTTGTTAAAAGGGTTATGATTCGCCTCGTAGCGCTGGGCAGCTGCGGTTCGCTTCCCAGCGTGCGCCACGTCCCGAGCTCGTTCGCGGTGAAGTACGGGGCGACGTATCTCTTCGACTGCTGCGAAGGCTGCCAGCGGCAGATGATGAAATACGGCGCCAACTACGGGCAGCTCGAGGCGGTGTTCCTGTCGCACCTGCACGCGGACCATTTCCTCGGCGTCTTCGGCTTGGTGCAGACGCTCGGCATGATAGGGCGCAGGAGCGAGCTGCTGATAACCGGACCCGTAGGAACGAAGAAAATGATGGACGCGGTTTTTTCGCTGAAAGAGCTTGCGCCTCCGTTCCCGCTTGTCTTCAAGGACGTGCGCGACGGCGTCGTCCTCGAGGAGCGCCTGTTCTCCGTGCGCGCCTTTCCCGTCAGGCACGGCTGCAAGGCGCTCGGCTACGCGCTGGAGGAGGGCGAGAAAACCCGCTTCGACGAGGCGAAAGCCAAGGCGAAGGGCCTGCGCGGCCCGATGTTCACGGAGATACAGGAGAAGGGCAAGCTGGCGATAGGCGGCAAAACTGTGCGGTTGGAGGACATCACCTACAAGCAGGACGGGAAAAAAATAGTGTACAGCGGCGACACCGCGCCGTGTGCGGAGCTTCTCGCAGCGGCGAAGAACGCGGATTTGCTGATACACGACGCCTGCTTCACCGAGGCGGACGGCGCGCAAGCGAAGGAAAGGCTCCTCTCAACCGCGAAGGAGGCTGCGGAGTGCGCGAAAAAAGCAGGGGCGAAGAAGCTGCTGCTCACGCACGCGAGCAACCGCTACGAGGACCGCTCCCCGCTGCTGAAGGAGGCGAAGGCGGTATTCAGGGAAACGCTCATGGCCGAAGAGGGCTTGGAGGTTCTCGTATGAGCGGGGAGAAAAAGGAATGGACTGAAACGGTTCTCCTGATTGTCGTGTTCGCAGTTGTTTTCGCCGCGGTTTTCTTCCTGTCGCAGTCCGCCGGCAGCCAAAAGGAAAGCTCCTTCGAAGGGCTGCGCGTCTTCTCGAACGGCAACGCGAAGGCGGAGATGGCGGCGATACTCGTGCCCAAGAACGCGGTGATAGAAGAGCAGCTTGTCAACGGTTCGGATGTGCGCAATTCCGCGGTTGCCGTCATGGCGGCCGAAATCGCCCGCGCCCTGCACGCCAACAACAAGACGGTTAACGTCTACGGAGTCGTGGACGGCGTGCCCTCGATAAACTGCAACGCGAACACGACGAACTGCAGCGGCGCCTCGATTGTCGTGGAAATATCGAACTGCGACTGCCTGCGCGTATCCGACAAAATCTACGTGAGCGGCGGAAAGGACTTCCTGCTTCAGAACCCGCAGAAGATTGCGGGAATAATCGCGTACGTGCTGTCCAATAAAAAAATCTGAAACTATGCCAACTATACACTATCTGAAGGAGGAAGAAGTTATTTTCTTCAATAAAAAATTGGTAGAGTTTTCTAGAGACCCGCACTCGGTAATTAATCCTGCAAATTTATCGTCGAACATCGAAATGATGCAGCTGAAGTATGAGCACCTACCTACCTTTGAAGAAAAGATGCTGTGGAAAGCTGCTTTTTGGTTGAAGAACATGGTTCATTCGGGCCATGCTTTTGTAGAAGGCAATAAGCGCACGGCCATTCTCAGCACTCTTGTATTTTTGAGTATGAACGGCTTCTTCTTTAGGAGTCAGAATCCTAAAAGTCAAAATAATATAGTAACTTTTGTTAAAGCAGTAGCCGAAGGAAAGCATACGTTAAGTTCTGTAAAAAAATGGTTGTCGGCAAGCACCATGAGCGTAACCGAACACGACATCGACGGTATATTGTCCGAAGCCGAAGCCGAAATGTCCAAACTTAAGAACCTAGTGCGTTCTAGATGTTCTTACAGTCCTAAGCGACGTTATGAAAAGCCACTTCGTCAACTTCAACTTCGGTTATTTTTGCTAGACGCAAGAACATCCTCAATAAGGGCCCTACAAATTTTCTTTAAAAAATAGGGTTTTTAAACAAGCGTTTATATATTTCATTAATGGCAGCGAAAACGAAGGTGAAATCTCCAGTGCCTATCCGCACAACGAAAAAATTCAAAATCTCGATCAAAAACTTGCCAAAACACGTACGACCCGAGGTCGTCGGACTTTTCAACGCTATGGCTAACGAGAACATAGTGGTTATATCGCGCCTAGCGAAGCTTTAGCTATTCTTGTCGACTTCGTGTTATCCCAGCTCTTTAACAATTTCAGCTGATTTCGCTGCGCTTCGCGTCTTTGGGCGTTGCGGTTTCGCTTTCCCCAGCTTTCCAGAGGGAGCCGTACTTGTCGCGCAGTTGCCGTTCGATGCTGCGGCCGCGCCGCGCCGCGTCCTCCACGTCGGCTTCTTCTATGGTTTTCGCGCCGTTGCCTATGGCGTTGTCTCCCGCCAGACGGACGATGCCGCTGAGTTCGCGGAACCGCAGCGAAAGCGCGTTGTCCGCGTCGTCGAACTCCTTCGCCTTCTTCCGCGCCTCTTCGATGAGCAGTTCAACCGCTGCGACAGATGCGTGCGGAATCTTGCCGTCCTTGCGGATTTCCTGCGCGACGAAGCGCGCCACCTTTTCCTCGTTTGAGGGCGTGTCGGGCATCGTCGTTTCCAGAAGCAGCTCGTAGCCGTTGCCCACGATGCGCGAGCGCAATGGCGGAAGAATCATCTTCAGGTCGTTGATGTTCGACGCCGCAACCAGCGCGAAGTCGCACGGCACTGCCTCGACGCGCACCGACGCGCCCGCGCTCTGCGGGTTCCTGCCGACTATCGGAAAGCGCTTCTCCTGCATAGCCGTGAGCAAAAAGCGCTGGACGTACGCGAGCGCGCTCAGTTCGTCTATGAAAAGCACGCCCTGATGAGCTTCGTGCACCGCTCCCGGAACGACGCGCAGGTACGGAAGCGTCCCCACCTGCGCATGCCCGCCGTACGGGTCGTGCCGCACGTCGCCGAGCAGTTCGGTTTCGCTCGCGCCGGACGCGGCGACGAACGTCTTGCGTTCGAGCGGCACAATCACGCGCCTCGGAAGCTTCCTTTTGATGGCGTCGATTTTCTCGAGAACCTGCTGGTCGAGCACGCGTATCTTCTCGCCCAGCCGCTCGTATATCACGACCTCCTCGCGCTCGCCATCGGTGATGCGCGTCGTGTGCACGCGCTCGGGGGATTTCTCCCGGCCGCCGATGAATATGTTCGGGTACGGCGACAGCAAATCCGTCTTCTCGCGGCCGCAGTTCTGGCAGGCGCTCTCGCCGTGCCTTGAAAGCGCGCCGCAGAACCTGCAGCGGAACCCGAGCCGTTCGGCGACGAAGGACGGCGCCTCTTCCGGGGAAATCAGCTTCGCCGACTCGGCCGCTTTCACGAGCTTGTGTTCCTTCTCGATTTCAGCAGCGCTCCGCACCTCGATGGTGGGGCGCTCGGGGTTCTCCGGATTGTGCAGGACGCTTACCTCCTCGGTCGGTTTTGGAAGGCGGAAAGCGGTTGCCTGCGCAATCATGCTCTTGCCGATTCCGGGCGGCCCGACGAGAAGGAGGTGGCGACGCTGGCTGCACGCCGTTTTCGCGACACGCACCGCCTCGTTCTGGCCGATTACCTGTTCGAGCGGGTCCTCGGGAATCGGAATTTCGGCGGTGGTTTTGAATTTCACGAATAAGCTACCCTTCGGAAATTATTAACGCTTCCTCTTGAGCAACGCGTTTACGAAATCCTTTGCGAGTTCCTGGTTTTTCTGATGCGCGGGCAGCAGCACGAGGTCGTTTCCGACAACGGTTGCGGCGAGGCTGCCTTTCGAGTCGCGCACGTCGACGCGTTTGCTGCGCTTCGGAGGATGCGACGATACGCGCAACCCGAGGGATTTCGCAGCTGCCTCGATATCGGACGGCGCCAGCTTTCGGTTCAGGTGCACGACAGCCAAGCCCTGCGGCAGGATTCCCGCGTAGGCGACGCGGTTGTGTTTGTGCACCATTTTCATGTATCCCTTCATTTTCCCGCCTCCTTCCTCGCTTCATTAAAAGCCTTGACGGCGCAATACTCCCCGCACATGCTGCACACATTGCCGCACGCTGGCGGACGCGACCGCCTATAACGGACGCACGTTTCAGTGTCGAAGGACAGCGCGAACTGGGTTTTCCAATCAAGCATCGCTCTCGCTTTCGACAACTCGTCGTCCTGCTTCCGCGCGCCGGGTATCCCCTTTGCCACGTCCGCCGCATGCGCGGCAATCCTCGCCGCAATGACGCCCTCGCGCACGTCCTCCTTGTCAGGGAACGAAAGATGCTCCGACGGCGTCACGTAGCACAAAAAGTCCGCGCCTGCCGCTCCTGCAATGGCGCCGCCTATCGCGGCGGTTATGTGGTCGTGGCCTGCGCCCAAGTCGGTCACGAGCGGTCCCAGGACGTAATAGGGCGCATTCCCGCACACCTTTTTCATGTGCCTTACGTGCGGCGCTATCTTATGCAGCGGCATGTGCCCGGGCCCTTCCACGAAGACCGCAACGCCCGCCTTGCGCGCGCGTTTCACGAGCGCGCCGTTTATCCGCAGCTCCGCCTCCTGCGCGGCGTCGTCGGCGTCCGCAAGCGCTCCCGGGCGCAGCGCATCGCCCAAACTCAGCGCGACGCCGTTGTCCTTCAGCATCTCAAGCAGGTAGTCGAACTCCGCATAAAACGGGTTTTCGTTTCCCGTTTTCGCCATCCAGAGTGCGGTGAGCGCGCCGCCCCTGCTGACAACTCCGATGAGGCGCTTTCTTGCCATGCGGCTCGTGTTTTTGGTAATGCCACAGTGGACGGTTACGAAATCCACGTCCTTGCAATGCCTTTCCACTGCGTTGAAGAAATCGTCGGCATCCGGATTCTTCTTCGCGAACGTGTCGTAGACGGGAACGGTTCCAACTGGGATCCCGAACCTGCGCAGCCTCGCGCGCAGTCCCACGTCGACGACGCTCAGGTCCATCAGCGCGTCCGCTCCGTATTTCACCGCGATTTCCGCCTTCTCCATTTCCGTCTTGAGCGATGAAAAGCCCTCCGAGCAGCCAAGGTTCGCGTTCGTCTTCGTCCGCAAGCCCGCGCCGACCGCGCAGTCGCCCATGGCGACGATTCTTCCCGCAGCAATGCCTCTTCGCAGGAAGCCTTCGCTAACCCCCTCGTTCCTCGCAATTTTTTTCAGTTCCATTTTATCACTGGAAATGCTGGAATCCGCGCCGAGCGAGTTTTTTGCCGCCCATGCGGACTCCCCTGCCCTTGACAAACTCGCCTATTTCATACAGGCGCGCCCTTTTTTTCGCTTCCGTTATTTTTTCTTTCGGTATCGCCAGCAGCAGCTCGTAGTCGGAGCCGATGCACGCCAAGTCGAAGGCGGTTTTGCGGAGGCGTTTCGCGACTTCCGCGACGCCTTCATCAATCGGCACGCCCGTTATTTCCGCCCCGCACCCGCTTTCCTCGCAGATGTTGTAAACGCCGATGAGCAAGCCGTCGCTCAAGTCAGTCGCGGCGTCGACAAAACCGACAATCTTTTGCATTTCGTTGATGCGCACAGGCGGCTTCATGAACTTTTTCTTGACGAAGCCGTGTCCCGCAAGCCCTTTTTTCAGCGCGAGCCAGCCGGCTGCGCTTGCGCCGAGCTTTCCCGTAACCGCGATGACGTCCCCCGCTTTCGCCCCCCGTCTCGACGCCCTGCGCCTGTCGCCGACCGCGGCGGTGCAGAGCACGAGCCGTTCGCTTTCGTTCACGTCGCCCCCGACCACCCTCGTTCCCGCAGCAGTCGCGCAGTCGCGCATGCCCCGCGCAATCTCCGCGATTTCCGAGCGCGGCATTCCTCTCGGAATGGCCCAGGACGCTACGACGCCGAGCGGTTTCGCGCCTACTGCCGCCAAGTCGCTCACCGACGAGCAAACGGCAGTCCATCCCTTGAAATACGGTTTCGTGCCCTTCGGGAAGTCGTCGAAGTCGAGCACCATGTCGGTTGTGCAGACGCTTCCGCCCTTCAGTTCCTCGGCGTCCTCGAACGACGAAGGCGCGCCGAGGCTGCGCTTTATGACGTCTATGATGGCGCGTTCCGAGAACATATCGCTGCCTGCCGAAGTCGCAAACCTATAAATGCGTTCCCATGGAATTACCGAACGCGGTTATTAATGCGTTGGTGATGCTATGAAAAAGCTTCCTTCTTTCGGAAAAATCACGCCCGAGTTCTTTCGCGAGGTGATTTACCCGCGGCTAGGCTCGCGCGACAAGTCCGTGATTGTAGGTCCGAGCAACGGAGTCGATTTCGGCGCCTTTGAATGCGGTGGGAAGGTCGTAGTGCTTTCCGCCGACCCGTTTTCAGTGGCGCCCGCGTTCGGGTGGGAGCGCGCGGCGTGGCTGGCGGTGCACATCATCGCGAGCGATGTCGCGGTTAGCGGGATTCCGCCGCGTTACCTAGCGGTTGATTTGAACCTTCCGCCGGAAATCACGGAGGAGCAGCTGGCGCGGCTGTGGACGGCGGTTGACGCGGAGTGCAAGAAAATCGGCGTGAACGTCGTGACGGGGCACACGGCGCGATATCCGGGCTGCAACTACACGATGGTTGGCGGCGCGATAATGCTTGGCGTTGGGACGCGTAAGCAACTCGTGGACCGCTCGAAGGTGCGCCCAGGCGACGCGGTTGTCGTCTCCAAAGGGCCCGCAATAGAGACGACTGGAATTTTCGCGGTGGAGTTTCCCGACGCGCTTGAAAAACGGTTCGGCTCGAAGTTCGTCAGGGAGGCACAGCGCCTCTTCCGTCAGATGAGCGTAGTGAAGGACGCGGCGGTTGTTGCGCCTTTCGCAACTGCGATGCATGACGCAACAGAGGGCGGTATAATCGGCGGCTTGCACGAGTTGTCGTCGAAATACGGCATGCGTATCGAGAAGGAAAAAATCGTCGTGTCCGAGGCTGCGGCGGAAACCTGCGCGTTCCTCGGCATCGACCCGTACGTTTCAATCAGCGAGGGAACCCTGCTCGCAACCGTGCGCGGGGACGAGGGCGAGTCCGCGGTGAATGCGCTGAAAAAAGCGGGGATTCCAGCCAGCGTAGTCGGAAAAGTCGTAAAAGAATGCGGACTTTTCGTTGACGGCAGGCGCGTCGAACATCCGCGCGTTGACCCGTTCTGGGCGAAATACGAGGAGTTCAGGAAAGGAGGGGACGCGATTGTCGCGGAGGTTGACGCGGTTGCGAACGCGCTCTGTTCTACGCGCGGCTTCTTCGAAAACATCCCCCGCATCAGAAGGAAACTCAAACTCCTCGCCGACGTCGGCCTCGACTACGCCAAACTCGGCCAGTCGGCGACCACCCTCAGCGGCGGCGAAGCACAGCGCATCAAACTCACCCTCGAGCTCAGC
>PEXZ01000015.1:0-147 GCA_002763345.1 Candidatus Micrarchaeota archaeon CG08_land_8_20_14_0_20_59_11 | reverse complement strand
GCCCACCACAGGACTCCACACCCACGACGTCAAAAAACTCCTGGAAGTCCTCAACCGCCTCGTCGACAAAGGCAACACCGTCATCGTCATCGAACACAACCTCGACGTGCTCAAAACCGCAGACCACGTCATCGACCTCGGCCCCGA